>JAFGIK010000032.1 GCA_016929645.1 Candidatus Dojkabacteria bacterium | reverse complement strand
TTTATTTCATGGATTGTTAATTGTTTTGTTATTGTGTCGGTTGCTCCATCATCATCTTTGACTGTTAGGGTGATCGTGTATGTGCCCATTGATTGGAATTTGTGGATGGGATTTCGTGTTATTGTTGTATTTCCGTCTCCGAAATTCCAGAGCCAGGAGGTGACTGTGCCATCAGTGTCAATTGATTGATCTATGAAAGATATTTCTTCGTTTATTGCGGGGTTGGCTGAAGATTGAATGCCGAAATTTGCTACTGGAAGAGAATTTGGGGGAGGTTGTGCAATGATATAGTTGTTTTTGGTTATGGTGCCGCTGTCTCCATCCGCTTCTACCACCATCAATGAAACATGATATTTGCCTTCACTGTAAATGTGACTTGGGTTCTGGTCACTGCTAGTTTGTCCATCCCCAAAATTCCATACCCAAGAAACAACACCATCATAAGAAATTGAGGTATCAGTGAAGTTTACGGTTAATGGTCTAGTTCCAGAGGTGGGTAAGGCGATAAAGCTTGCTAAAGGTTTGACATCAGCAATAACAGCTGAGGTTATGCCTGTGTCTGTTGCTGAATCATCGTCAGTCACAGTTAATGCAACGGGGTATGTTCCATTCTGAACATAAATGTGCGTTGGATTTTGATCTGTAGAAGTTTGTCCGTCACCAAAATCCCAGAGATAGGAGACAATCGTTCCATCAGAATCAGATGAATTTGATCCATCAAATGAAATTGTGATTCCCTCTATTCCATTGTATGGACCACCTGCATCGGCTATTGGAACCTTATTGGCGGGTCGGGCTACTATGATATAGGCTGTTTTGGTTTCGGTGTCGTTATCGCCATCCGATTCCCCTACTGTTAATGAAACTGTATATGTACCCACATGAAAGTTGTGGGTTGGATTTTGGACGGTGCTTGTTGTTCCGTCGCCGAAGTCCCAGGACCACGAGATAATTCCTTCATCGGAGCTTGAGGCATCGCTGAAAGTTACCGTTAAAGGTGCTGTTCCAGATCTAGGTGAAGCTGTGAAATCGGCGATTAGCATTTTTGTTACAAGTTCATTGTATACAGCATTATACCAAACAGCCGCCATTTTTTCATAACCGACCATATTAGGATGTACATTATCAGTCAGATCATCTGGGTATGTTAGAGCATTCTCCATATCTACTATAATGATGTTATCTCCACTAGCTATACGGGTCGAGACCATAGCTGCGACCGCATTGTTAAAAGCCTTAGTATTATCGTCCAGCACAGAAGTATCATTTCTTAATATTATACGAGCTAGAACGACTGTAATATTTCTACTAAGGCTATTTTCATAAGTATCGATGTTATCTAGAATACCTTCTATTTCGGCAACATTTTCAATTCCAGCTTCGATGTCATTAGTTCCTATATGAAGCAACACAATATCCGGAGAATACGACGTTAGAAAAACATTAATTGAACTTCTTATTTGAGATGCAAACCAACCAATATGACCTTCATGATCATTATCAAATGAAACTCCGCTATTTTGGCTTCCAACAAAATCTATGTTAAAACCAGCGTTTGTCAAGTCCGCATATAATTTTTGTCTATAGCCTCCATTACTTTCATAGTAAGTCCCGTAAGTTATGGAATCTCCCAGCGGCATAATTTTGATGCTTGTATCAGCTTTAACACATGCAACATCGAATATAATTAAAGATGAATTAATTAAAAGTCCTAAGATTAAAATCGCCATTGTCGTCTTATGCATGATTGAGAAAATGTTTTTGGTCAATTCTTTATTCTCCTGTTCATGCATGGAGGAAAATATTGATAATGAAAGTTATGTGAGAATAATTTGAGAGTTTTATCTGAATCCATATTGATCACACATTATACATTAGACCTGCTTTTCGGAGGAGACATTATTTGCAACTTGCTGGTTCCCTATATTTTAGTATTATTCCGATTCATGGTAATGATTCCTTGCCCCGTTAATTAGGAAAAAGTCTTTTAGCCGATGCTTTTTCTAATAGGATCTCAACAAAGTCGATATATGCTATATAGTCATTGGCTGATGTTGCAGATGAAGGCCGGATTCCAGTAAATATTATTGTGCCATCAAGGTAGGGTTTGGCAAAGATAGCTGTTGCATTGTCTTCAACTCTTGTTGCGTAAACAACAACGTCTTCCCCGATTACAGATAATCCAGTAGGAGAAGAATAGTTACTACTAGAGTATAGGGCATAACTTTTGTTCAAGTCAATTTCATATGAGACATCCAGAGCACTTTTAGTAAACTGAATATTCCACCTAGCCTCTTTTGGGGCCTCAACAAAATTTTTACCACCAATCCAATCTCCATTACTTTCTAATTTCAGGTATGCAGGCGATAAACCGCTCAAAATCAGTAGCTCTCCATTAGCAACTTTCTGACGCAAGATGTTCAGTTCATTGTCTGTTAAAGACCGCTGAATCTCAGTTATCACTATTAGTTTGTAATCCCCAGCAAAATAAAGGGAAAGATCGTTTTCGTCCTTTACAGTTTCGACCAAATAATGTTTGGAGAGAAAAGAAACCCATTCTTGTCCCCAATCATCATATTTAACAACAAGCGCTGTTTGAGTAGTCTCGACTGATGAAATTTTAAAAATTTGTGTATAAGGCCAAGATTTATAAGATTTTACAAGCTCAAAACGACTAAGACCCACACGTGATTGGTCCTCATTCATTCCCCCAAACCAGAAAGCGAGTTGTGCATCAGAATAAGAACCAAAAATATCCGAAACAATATACTCAATTTTCTCATAACTTGCTCTTTGTGCAATATCGTGCAAGCTCTCATTAGTCAGCAAGATCGAGTTGTCTTGTCCATAATGTTCACTGAAGACCGGACTAAAGCAATAAACTAACGGAGAACCCTGGGAATAAAGCCAGTTTATGGTCGGAGCGTAACTTGTTTGCAGAGTGTAAGAATCTCGTTGGGCTTTGCGAATTAAAAGATTGTCAGCGTAAACAAACTGAGCAATAAACAATGTCACCATAATCAAAACAACAACGATTTTCACAATACGAATTTTTTTCCTGTTATATCCGATTAGCTTACGCCCAATCTTATCTGAGAATAAAAATATTCCATAGCACGCAAAAATTGCTAGTATAGGTATATAGGACGAAACATATCTGAAAGCGTTATCGAGCGGATCAACGGGATAGTATGATAAAATCTGGTTAGTAGAATTTAAACCAATCCAATATTCATAATGACTAATTATCCCCCAAGTTAGTCCAACAGCAGAAAAAGCAAATATAGACAGCAATAAACCAACATCACTAGACGATTTTAGGGCAAATATTATTCCGAGGATAGAAAAAACTAACAAAAAACCCAAAGATTCAGGGAAAATCAAGACCTCAAGAAGTTTTATTAGACCGATAAGAATCTGCCAAATAAATCCTTGACCCTTGGAGAATTCGTATACAGAAATGAAGGTAATGGTCACAGTCAAAAATGCGATTATGGCAATCTTTATGGTTTTTGAATGCGTTCCTGGCAACGATGCGCGACCGCGCGCGAGTTTAGGAAGATTTGTACGAGTTATTTTTAACCATGTTGTGAATGGCAGGCTGAAAGCCATAAGACCTAGATAAATCACCATAAACGATGATACAGAAATTGGTAAAGATTCAAATAAACTTCCTAGATGCTGTTCCCATTGAATAAAAGGTTCTTGATAGGTAAGATAATTCTTTACAATAAAACCTACAAAAGTCAGAAATGCGCTAAAGAAGAATATGTCCAAGTGTTTGTATTTCACACTGTATTTTGGATTATTTGTAAGAAACATGTCCAAAATAATATATAAAATTATACCTATTCCTGCGAATACTCCAAGCTCTATAGTTAAAGAAGAAAGAGCAAAGAAAATACCTCCAATAATCGCATAAATCTTCTTCCCTTTAAACCCACGTAAAGCAAAATAAAGGAAAACAGTCCAAGTAAAAGAAAACAAAATCTCTCTGAAGACAAGACCATCATAGAAAATCAATATTGGATTTACTGAAACAACTAGAGCACTTAATAAACCCACTTTTTTATTGAAAAGTTCAGAGCCTAGAAGATAAGTTATTATGGGCATTAGACTTCCAAAAAATAAAGACACAAACTTTGTAGCAATAAATGTTGGGCCAAAAAAACTTATTGATAAAGACATTAGAACTGTAAAAAGAGGCCCCTTAAAAGTAGCACTTGGTGTTAACCAATCTCCAGTGGAATATTTTAAACCAGCATCGATATACCACATGGAATCCATTCCCCCATTATCTAAGTTAAACTGGAGGTGCCAAAGTCGCAAGGCAAGACCAAGGATTACAATTATGGTTAGAATCAAGTAGGTATAAAGAAAATTATTTTCTACTTGGGGTGGTTTGTCATCACTTGCCCGCATATTCTGTCCCTCGTTTAGTTCCTTAAAAAAAATTTTGTTAAAGCATATGCTCACAAATATTCACAAATTCTGTTGCTAATTTATTCCAACCATATTCTTTTTTTACCAATTTTCGCCCAGCTTCACCCATTCTTGATGCTAAAAGTTTGTCATTTAGTAATATGCATATCTTCTCCGCTAAATCCTTTGGATCACTTGGTTTGTAAAATAAACCCGTTTTCCAAGGTTCAACTATTTCTCTTAAAGCAGGCAAATCAGAAACAACTATAGGTTTCTCACAAGCCCAATACTCAAAACCTTTAAGAGTTACTCGAATTCGCGCAGATCTAATGTTAGGTAGGATTACTATACCAACATCACAAGCAGAAATAAATGAGGGAACTTCTTCATACGGAATCCATCCCGAAAAAAAGAAGTTGGATTCTAGACCATTTCTTTTCACTTTTTCTTTAATATTGATAATAGCTGCACCATGTCCTATCAACCAGAACATAGTATTTGGATGTTTATTTATTACTTTTTTTGCTGCATCAACAATTATTTCCGGTTGGTCTTGTGGATCAATAACCCCATGGTGCATTATTATATTTTGAGCTTGATTTGAATATTTATGTTTCAGGTTTATTGATTCTTTTTCCCGAGGACTAAAAATGTCGAGTCTTACTCCGTCGTAAACAACGTCCACTTGATTGTTCTCAGCTCCTTTGTTAAGTAAGATCTTTTTCATGGCTTTGCTTATAGTTATTATTTTATCAGAATCTCTTATGACCTTATTTTCTATTTTTTCCCCGATTGTTTGGAGGTTAGGAATCCAAGATAATTCATTGTAAGATGAGAGATATTCGAAAATAAGATCAGTCATATCTATTACAACGAGACTGTGAACAAATTTTTTTGCTAGAATTGCTGCTAATCCTGCAATAGAATTATGAGCGATTATTAAATCTGGTTTAAACTTTATCGCTTCACGGAAAACTTTGAAAATATTAAGAGGGTGAAAAAATAAGTACTTTACCATTTTATTTCTGTCAAGTCTGCTTATTTTTTTTAGCGGAACAACTCTGTTGCACTTTAAAATTTGAAGAGTTTCTGTTGTATTTGAATCAAAAGAGGCTGCAACTGAGACTTGATGTTCCTTCTTTATAAGAACATCTATGATGCTTCTGATTCTTGGAGTTCCTCCGCCACTAATGGGTATTAATTGTTCAAATATAACCACAAGGACACGCATTGTGTTCCGTTCTCCTTTTTGTAATTACAATGTTATAATCAGGGTCAAAAAGATGTCGTTTACATTAAACGTTCGGTGCGCGCGCATTTCAGATCTATGACGTTGTTCGATTAGTAACACCATACACGTTTAGCTTACCATTTGTGTAAAGAGTGTTAAAATTAGGTGTACCCCCGAATCTAGTTGAATTCAATCCATAGATATCGACCATGTAAACATACGTAACCACATAAGACCATGTTGAGCGCACGTTTAAAGGTAAACTAAAATTTTGATCACTGAAAAATTCAGGATACTTGGCCACCTTACAGTCTCCATAAATAGTAAGTACAAAATACATCAGATGGTCTCCGACTGTATATTCGTAAGTGGCATTAGATTTACTCATCCAAGCATTGACAGACAAGGATTTAGAAGAAACAACACTACTAGTAATTTGCATATTACGTGGATGCATAGCACCCAGGAGTGGACCAGTGAGTATCATGATAATAATTGCACTGATCACAATCAAATTCGTACTCAACTTTTTTCTTGATTTTAAAACCCAGAAAAAGAAAAATGTTGAGAAAGCTCCAATAGCTATGTATCCGAATTCTAAGACTCTATGAGAAATGAGCACGCTTGCCGTATTAGGAGAAAAACGTAAAAACGAGCCAACAGCGACAAGGATTATGAGAAAAATGGATATCCAAAAAAAGTTGAAAGAATAATTTTTTTTATTTCTCAGGTATATCAAAAACCCTATTACTGTCGAGGTTGCAATAATCGCTAATCCGGTGTAAATTATTATTTTTTCATACATTGCGTATATAGGTAATACTTCTGTTAATGTTGAACTTCCAGGTGATATAAATGATAAAAACATGTCAACAATAGTATTTTGATGGATAGCAACAATTGGAAAAGAATTGAATCCCACCCATGCTACAAATGCAACAAAACTAAATAAAAGATAATTACTTATATGTCGACGGTTTGCAATATCACCCTTTTGACTTTTGTGAAAATTGATTCCAAAATATAGTGTAACTAAAAAGCCCAAAAAAATATATGTACTAAAATGGTGAGTCATAACGAGAGTTACTATAGAAATAATTCCAATCAGCGAATATTGTCTAAGTTTTTCAGACTTAATAATTGCATATATGCCTAGAATGAAAAAGATTAAAGCAAAACCTTCTTTATGTGGAAATAGTATTGCGCCGGGTGATGCAAGGAAAAGTGTAGTAGCTAGGTACGCAACCCGCTCATTAAAGAAATTTCTAAAAAATCTTAGAATTAAAGGAGTTACAACTAAAGCCTTGATGATAAACAAATATTTTACAACTAATAACAGGGGTATACCAGTCAACAAAGACATTGTTGCATAAATAAAATTTGTTACGGGATAGAATACATATTCATATGCAAAATACCAATCACCCGATTTTGGTATTGTCCATTTTGTAGTTGATATGATATCATAACTCAAGTTATAATCGGCAACTGCATCTTCCGATGAAAGAAACGAAGAGGTATCAACCACGGCATACTGTAAACTAATCATTAACGATAAAGAGAGTAAGCATAGAAGTCGAAGCTTTGAACTATTTTTCCAATAGATTACTTCATATAAAAGAGGAATAGAGACAAAAACGAAACTCATCCAATAAAGCCATTGAGGAAACACAAATCCCATACGAAGACTGAGAGCGAATATTACAAATATTAAATACCCGATAACGATGCATAAACATGAAAGCATTTGCCGGCGACTAACCAAACTAATTTGCACCATCCTATACAAACATTATTTTAAATTTACCGAAGCAATACAACACTTAAATGCGACGATACACAGGTGGAGTGCGCAATTTATAATAAAATACGCAGCAAGAGAGATTGATGTATGAATGAAATTATACCATTTAACCATTGTGTTTTTTATCTTCCATCATGAAGATATGACAATACAAATTCCCTAACTTCATTGTGAACTTCGAGAAACGATTTACGAGTGTTTATGATTTGCCAAAAATAGGTTTCAGTCATGAGATGATAAAGTTCCCGTCTAATCACTAAGGAATCGATTTCGGAGATATCATTTTTCCTAGATAATGCGATACTTTCGTCAACATCGAAAATCAATACCATAGAGTCCTTCGGAATGATTCTAACAAATAATTTGCCTAATTTACTGGATAGAAGACTCTTGCTTTTCAGAGAAAAGGCAATATCAACTAAGGTATCAACAACAAATCGATCTAAGATCAAAGTGTAACCCAACAAGGCAGGTAAATACACATATATGGCTGAAAAAATTAGAGCATCTACTAATTGAAAAAAAGTCCAAAGGGTACTAACTACGGTACTAGTTTGGAAATTAGTCTCGCTTGAGAATGGAGTCGTTGTAATAGGCGAGTTGGGAGTGCGCATATAGGTATGATAAAGAGTTAAGGGAATCAAGGAAAAGAAATTGGTATAGCGTAGCCACTTGTATTTGCATCTGATGCCTTCAGCTTTCAATTCCTTGAGTATTAAACGAGCATGAGAACTTTTTCCTGAGCCATCAATTCCAGAAAAGCATATAATTTTGCGCATCATCGAAGTTTCCTTAAAGTATTGAATTTATTAGATCAATAACGTAGTCTGATAGGTCTCCCCATTTTGGGAGTGTCAAAAAATATTCTTTAGCTGTTCTACTGAGCGAACTTGCATGGTCAGGGTTCTTAGCTATGTGATAAATTGCATCGGCAAGTTGATTTGAGTTTCCTGGATCTACAAGCAGTCCTCGACCGTTATTTAACAAATCTGATGATCCACTAACCCGTGTTGTTATGACTGGTTTGCCCATTGACATTGCCTCAAGAATTGACAATACTGGTTCATGAAAAATAAATTTAAATGGAAGCGCAATTGCGTCAGAGGTTTGTAATAATTTGTTCAAATCCTGCCTATCAAGAAATCCTGATAAAAACTTCACGCGTTTATCAAGCCCAAGTTTTTTTGAGAGGTGTTTGAGCCTTCTCTCGAAAACATCTTCTTTCTTGGATCTTTGACGCAATAACATCAGTAGTTTAAGCTCTGGCAATTTTGATCTCAATTTATCCAGGGCATGTATTAACGTATCCGTCCCGCGGTATGTAGGTGGTGGTCCAAAGTATGTTACTAAAAAATCTTCAAAGTCTAACTCAAGTTCTTCATGAGGATTATGTGCGCGAATGCGCATATTCATACCAGGAATTGAGTGCTCAGAAATCGATTCACCCGTATTAAAAGGATTAAATACTGGGAGTACCTTGATTTTGTCCCCATTAACACCACGTTGCATCAATCGGTCTTTGATGATCGGGTTGGGCACAGTAATAATGTTTATAGTTTTTTGGTTTAGCATACGGATATAGTGGTTCAATAAAGGGCTACTCATCATAAGGAATAAAAAGTATGAAGAAGACCAATAGAAGCCATTAATTGCATAGTAAAGTTCTTCAAATCTGTAAATATTTGTGCTAATATGTAGAACTATAGGAATATTAATATTTTTTAATCGTCTTATATAATTTCCACTTATCGGACTTCCATCCCAGTATATTGCGTCTGGCGCAAAATCTTTTATAACACTTTTTACATCGCAAGGGTTCATGACGGGAAACATGAATGGTGGATGTCTCTGTTTAGGTAATATATAGGTATGGAGACCACGAATAGTGGTTTCTTTAAGTGAACAAGTAAATGGAATATCTGTAATAAAAGCTATTTCATTTTGTTTGAAAATAGAATTTCTAGCAATTTCATACGAGTGCCTCCATGGTTGCGCTACTATAGACTGTTCATCAAATCCTGGACATATAAAAAGAAGCCTCATTGAATCACTCAACCTATTTATTCTGTTTTATCCCATGGATTTTATTTTTCACAAGTCCGTATAAAAATCTGGAAATTGAAAAAAATCGGGGTTTTTGGAAGACCAATCGGATAATACTAATTCTGGATTGAAAATTGGAGTAAACATAGGGCACATTACAGAACTCTCTTTTCGTGAGTGTCGTGACAAGTTTTGTAACAATTCGATCAAAAATCGATATTCTTTTTCTACCGTATATGAAGAAATCTTTAGGAATTAAAATCGTCGAATTGATAAAAAAAGATAGATAATTTATTTGTTCTAGAAAAAAAAGTAAATCTGAGCTCCATCCATTTTTATAGCTTATATCAAATATTTGATACCAATTGACAGCAGGAAACTTTCTAAGAATCCCAATTAATTGGAATAAATCTGAAAGTGAAATTTTTTTATTTTCGAATATTGCATGTGCTGCTGTTATAAGTATAGAGTCTTCACCACAAGGAACTCTTAATTTCACTGAATCATTAAAATCAATAAGAATGGATCTCTCTCTTATGTTCTCACTTTGAATGAATTCAAATTGCCAATGCAATATTGAGTGTACGTGAATGGCACTTCTTCTACCATCTATCCATTTTGTTGTAGTGACCTTCCATCGACTTTGGACAGATGTGGGTACATAATCGTGAGATTTTAAAATTTTAAGAGTCAGTTCAAACTCTTCAGGAAGTACTAACACGTCGATATCATTGTGTTCACGATGAAAGTAAGTATATTTGGGAAGCAAAAACTCTATATCGTATTTTTTAAAAAGCTCATTTAGCTCCATTATTTTTTGGTCTACGTTTATAATAAGTCGTTTGTTATCATTCAAAGTTTTTTTAATTAACATAAACAAAGGGTTGAATTGGTTATATCTTTGAGGAAATCGTAATATATTTTCATAGCAAGTTAACGAAATCTTGTTTTTTTCAAGAAGATTTAGTATTTGATTAATATCAACTCCAAGAAAATCCTTTGAATCAAATGCTACTTCTTCATATGGATTTGATAAAAGTGCAATCATTTTAAGTTCTTCTGATAACATTTTCTCCCTCCGCATCCTGAAAACTCAACATGAGTCCGAAAGCAAAGCCTCTTTTATGTAAGCACTACCCCAAATAAATCCTCCAATTACTATTATCGGTAAAACAAAGGGGTTGGCAAATGCATGAGAGCTTCTAATTTTATAAATTTCTTTCAAAATCCTAACCACGATAATTGATGGGGCAAAAAGTAGGATAGAAATACGATTTGTTGGTAAGCGTCTAATAATGTTTTTATTCCTGATTTGAACCTTAAAGTATGCTTTTCCAAATTGAATTTCTTTCTTCAAATAATCACCAAATGACATATTGGGTCTGATTCCATAATGAAACACTATAGCAGTTGGATCAAAAAGAAGACTAAAATCGAGATCTGCAATTTTTTGACTCAATAAAGTATCCTCACCAGCGTGGAGGGTTTCATCAAAATAACCTACTTTTATTAGTAAATTTTTTTTGAAGCTTGCATTGCAACAAGCCACATGATATGTTGAACGTTTAGGTAAATTCTCGTCAAAATCAGCAAACTCTTCAATATGAGCTGCTATCCCTATTCCATTACTGGATTTCATAAAGGGGTTAATGACTGCTCCGGCTACGGAACCTATTGAGTCATCCAAGTGATCTCGAACGTGGACTTTGAGCCAATTTCTCTCAACTTCACAATCTGCGTCAACAAAAGCAATTATTTCTCCTTTTGAATAATTGATACCAACGTTCCTTGCATGACCTCGAGTTCTTCTTTTCTGAAAAAAATATTTTATATTAAAATCTTTACAAATTTGCTCGGTACCGTCTGTAGATCCATTGTCAATAACAATAATTTCATATTTTTCTCTTGGATAATCTATTGATTCGATAGATTTCAAGCATCGAGAGAGGTGATTCTTCATGTTGAAGGTAATCACTATAATTGAAACAAAAGAAATATTTGCGGATTTTATCAATGTTAAACTTCCTCCACATCAAACGTCTACTATATAGCCAAAATAGAATTTCTAAATGAATTACTTTGAGTCACTCCTCTGACCCTCAATCTTTTTCCAATGAATAGTATGAGTGCCAAATAAGACATCCACTAGAGCGTGAGTTGCTGCAATTTGAAAAATAAATAATCCAAAAAGTAAAAGAAAAATGTCCAAAGGCCATTGCTTTGAGGGGGACCTGAGAATAATGGTTGCACTCAAGACTAGTGCTAAGATAAAGGTTAAAACCAAAACTGTATAATCGGCAACAAATAAACTATAAAAAATTAATGAAGCAATGCCGATGAAAAAAACAAAGGGAGATACAAAGAATTCACAGGCCAAAATAGGAAATCGCACCTTTCCGAAGGCTCCAAATTCTTTATTGAATAGAAGATTTCTATTCTTTAGAATAACTTGAATAATACCTTGTGATCTTCTCTTTTTCTGTTGATAAAGTTCAGTTAATGATGGTGTAGCATGCTCATAGAAAACTGTATTTGGATCGTATATAACATCGTAACCTAACTTCCATATGCTTATTGCAATCTCATGGTCATCTCCAATAGTATCTGATGCTAGTTCGGTGTAGAGACTTCGTCTGAAGGCCATAAGTCCTCCATGAAATGGAATTGGGGGGTATTTCGCTGATTTTTCGATAACTTTGGAGAAGTGAAATACATTCCTGTATTGATACTCAACTCGGGTAATACTATTTTCATAGGGGTTTTCAATAATCTCCCTGCCACAAACAGCTCCAATCTTTGGATTTGAAAAATTTGATAAAATTGAACTTAAGGATTTCTCGGAAATTAAAACATCAGCATCAGTTACTACGATAATTTCGCCTCTAGCAGCTCTAACTGCATTATTTAACGCGGTTGGCTTACCCTTATTTTCAACAGAGGCTATTATTTTTATCTTCTTTTCGAGATTTTTATTAAAATCTCTAGCGATATCTAATGTGTGATCAGTAGAACCATCATCAACAAGAATGATTTCTGATTTTTGTTCGGAAACAAGCGTTGCCAATATGTTTATTAACTTCTTCTTTACCACTTTTTCTTCATTGTGTGTAGGAATTATTATTGATACAAATAGGTTGTCTTGTTTTTGGTTTGAAATACAGTTATCCAAATCTTCATTATTTTTCTTATTGGAAATCAAACCCATAAATAAAGAGAGACCGATATGAATAGCAAAGAAAATTAGTATGCATACTAGAAAAAGAATTAACAACAGTATCATATTATAAAAGCTCCTTCATATTAATTTTAGAGGTATTTTGGTAATGGTGTTGATACAAATGCCGCAAACAAATATAAATACTGTAACGTTTATTAAGTCTTACGACGTTATATTGTGAGGCGTATATCTGTGTCTAGGCGAGCTCTCTATATAATTCCACTTTTATTAACAGTGTTACTACTTCCGAATAGTGTGAGTTCTCTTGAAAGCACAAATGCAATATCTACTTTTGGTACAATTGATTATTCAAATATTCCTAAAGAAGGATTATCACGCTTACAAGTATCTGGAACGCAGGTCGTTAATGAGTATGGGCAACGAGTTTATCTTAAAGGAGTTAATTTTCCACACATTTTTTGGTGGGGGAAAGGAAGAGCAACATCAGCTCAAGCACAGTATATGAGCGAGTGGGGAAGCAATATTTGCCAAATAACATTTAATAGATACGGTGAATGGTTAACCAACTCCGACTACCGAGCAACGATTGATGATATAATTGAGTGGAATACCCAAAACAAGATTTACACATGCCTACTAAACGTAGAAAATGGAGCGTATTATGATTGGAGTAGTCTTTCTGACGCTGATTGGGACGATTGGCGGGATACGTGGGTAAATGTCGCAACTCGTTATGCAGGATCAACAAATGTTTTCTATAATCTTATGGATGAACCGACAGGATTAACCCACCAGAAATATCGAAACGAAATGAGAGACACTATAGATGCTATCCGGGCAATAGACCCGAATATGATGATTGTCGTAAATGCTCTTTGGGGTGCAAGCGATTCATGGCTAGAATTTTCCTTTGAAACAGACTATCCCTTAGAACGATCAAACATACTATATGACGGTCACAGCTTCATAATTGATGGCTCAAGTTGGTGGGTAACAAATCATAGCAAAGCTAACATTCGGGATTGGCTTGTTAGCAGAGAATGGAAATGGATGAAAGATAATGGACGAGCAGTATGGTGCGGTTCTTTCGGATACGTTAATACAGTAGGTATTGGTCCGACATGGTCTGCTAATTGGATGGAAGTAATAAACGAAGACGGCTACAACGGATTTGCTGCTTGGTCATGGAATACAGCTTGGGACGACTTTGAGATATTACAAGACTGGAAGGGGAACCCTTCCGTTTCTGGTTCAATTCTACAAGAATATCTAACAAGCTAATTTTAAGTTCTAAGAGTCACTTTCGAAGTTGAACATAATCCAGAATTCGTCGATTAAACAACAGGAGTTGTTAATTAAATGTCTATCTGTTAGTAACAGTGTTAGCATAGAAGTCTAGAATCTCAGTTAATACAAAATCATTATCATATTGGCGAACCCTTTTTTTAGCATTTTCTCCAAGCTTCTGTCTCAACTCTTTTTCTTGAAATAAGCGCGAAAGAATCTTGACGAGCGCGTTAGAATTCATAGGATCGAAAAGGAGAGCTTCTTTTCCATCCTCAACAACCTCGCCTATACTTGGTATATCACTAGCAACTATAGCCTTTCCTCCCGCCATAGCCTCTAGCAAAGAGAAAGGACAGCCTTCTGAAAGGGATGGAAGCACGAACACATCCAAGGCAGCCAGAACTTTTTTTACATCTTTTCTGAACCCTGTGAAAATTACAGATTTTACTCCCATACTTCTTACTCTATTTTCTAAATTCCCATTAACGTCATCACCAACAATAACTAAGAATGGATTAGCACAGGGCTTTGTGTGAATAACGGAGAAAGCTCTTAACAAAGTGTCCACTCTTTTACTTGGACTATCTATTCTCCCAATGTAACCTATAACAAATGCGTTTTGAGGTATTCCAAGCTCACAACGGACGTCTTCTCTGTCTTTTAGTTTTAATTCGAAAGAAGAAGCGTTTATTCCCATTGGAATAGTCACTATTTTTTTAGATGGTACTCCTAGACTACAAATATATTCTCCAATTTCATTACTTACAGTTATTACCAAATCTGCATTTCTCGAAACTATTTTATCAATATAAGTCTCAAATTTTTCGTATATAGATATGAAATACTTTACTATACCACACCTCAACAACAAGATAGATTTCAAAAGAGGAGCTCGGGAACAATGAGAATGAACCACAAATTTTATTCCAAGTATTTTGCTTGCAATCAAACCGGCAAGGCCAGCGTATCCGGTGTCAATAGAATGTATTAGCGAAAAGGATCTATGTTTATTCAAGGATATTATTCGCATCGCAGCAATGAACGAAAAGAGTAGAGAATAAGGAGTGAGCCCCAACAAAGGTAATGTAAATGACTTGATACCAACACCAAAAACATTCATATTTTTAATTCTTGGTATTGAAGAGACTATTGTAAAGCTAATATTTCTGTTTCCTAAAAAAGCTGAAAAATTTTTTAAAAAACGCTCTTCGCCACCTTTGATCTCTGGAAAAGGATGGAATATCACCAGACAAACAGAAAAGTCACTATAGTTATTTGGCTTTCGCAAAGGTAATCCCTAAAAGTTTATTTAAATTCAGATAGACTCATATTCTAATAGTTGAGAAAGTATCCGCATTCATAAATCAAATAATATCTCCATTAGTGATAAGCCGTACATCTTCAATCTTTTCCCACTTGTAATCTTTTTTTCTTATGATTAAAACTGCAAAACCCAAGATCAGACATAATTGACGCGCGCGCCGCCCATCATGATTCAAGATCTGCAAAATGAATGTAAAAAGTATAATTACACCAACAGATAATAAAACCACTGCTGTAAATGGTAAAGTTGAAGATAAAACACGTAAAGCCACAACTCCTCCAAGTAAAATAATTAAAAAAAAATAACAGGCGAAATCAAATGCATGAAAAATTAAGTCTTTAGTGTTTTGGAGCTGTAGATAGTTTCTTTGTATATTCGGGCTCTAATTAGCCTCCAAGCACAAGTTACACCATCTCTAAGAAATCTAAATTTGGATACACCATTCATTCTACGATTGTAACTTATTGGCACTTCTGCATATTTCCAGCCGCCATAAAAGACTTCAGCAGCGATTTCGGGTTCGATCTTAAAACCATCCTCTGTTAGGTCCATTGAGTCAATAACTTTTTTGGAAAAAACTTTATGTCCGGTCATAACATCTGTGATTGGGAGTCCATATAAAAGCCGAGTGGTTGTTGAAATAAGCTTGTTCCCTAGAAAATTACCAAGTTTCATACCTTTCGGATAACCTTTGAAGCGTGTTCCAAAAACTACATCCGCTTCTCCGCTCAAAATAGGTTTCACTAGCTGAGGTATATCATAAGGCGAATATTCTAGATCAGCATCTTGAACCACAACAACATCTCCGGTGGCTTCCGCAAAACCTGTAACCAAAGCAGCACCTTTGCCCACATTTTTTTCATGTTTAAACAATTTAATATCTGATGAAAATTTCTTGACTTGGTTAATTGTATCATCTGTTGAACCATCATCAATAACTATAATCTCCATACAAGGAAGATCCTTAGAAACCTCAATCAACATATTCAAAATTTTCGAAATATCCTTTTCTTCATTATAAGCCGGAATAATTACGCTTACTTTCAATTGCTTGGGCGCACATTGGCTATTTACAGGAAAACTCGGTGAATTTTTAAGATCAGTAATCATGTGTTTGTCCGCTTCCATTATTCATCCATCACCCAGATTGTATATAAATAAATCAGGGATATTCTTATAGAGAAATACTATAGAAATATTTTACATAAGAACTATACACGTCTATTAAACCACTCAAAAGTCTTTTTTAAACCTTCCTCTAAGTTAACTCTGGGTTCCCAATTCAAAAGTTCCTTAACCTTTCGAATTTCTGGGCACCTTCGTTTAGGATCATCCTCTGGCAACGGATAAAAACTAATATTCAATTTTCGACCAACAATTTCCATCAACTTCATTGCTGAATCCATTATAGTGATTTCAGAAGGACTCCCAAGGTTAATAACCTCTCCATTGACTTTTCCGTTGGATATCGCCAGCAAAATTCCTTGAATTAAATCAGTTACATAACAAAAAGATCTAGTCTGAGAACCATCACCGTAAACTGTTAGATCCTTGCCTCCAAGCGCCTGCAAAATGAAACGGGACAAAACACGACCATACAAACCATCACCCCTTAAACGGGGACCATAAGTATTGAAAATTCTAATAATTCTTGAATCCAATCCATACTTTCTATGGTAAGCCATAAACAATGCTTCACTAAACTTCTTTCCTTCCACATAACATGACCTTGGACCTATAGAACTAACCTTACCCAAATAATCTTCAGGAGTTGGAACAACATCAGGATTCCCATAAATTTCAGAAGATGAAGCAAATAAAATAATTGAATCATCTTTTCTTGCCTGCTCCAACAGCCTATAGCTTCCCTGGGAATTGGCTAACAAAGTTTCAACAGGGTAAAGCTGATAATCATCAGGTGAAGCCCTACTCGCAAAATGGAAAATATAATCTAACTTTTCTCTATTTTCGTACTTTGAAACATCCCCAGTAATTAGCTGAAAGTTTTTTTTAGAAAAAAGATGATCAATATTTTCTGTCAGCCCTGTTGAAAAATTATCTAAACATACAACAGTTGCCCCTAATTGCACAAGTGTTTCACACAAGTAGCTTCCTATAAACCCAGCTCCTCCAGTTATCAATACATTTTTGTCTCTAAATATCTCGGGTGAGAAATAACTCACAATACTAGTTACATCTCCCGAAATTATTTTATCAATCATTTTCCATTAACTCCTTAAAAATAAACATGTAACCAATTATAATTTGCATACCTTTTCTTATCCAACAATCCTTTTCCATCTAATTTCTGCTCCGAAATATAATTACACCAACTTTCCTGCACAGATCCGTAATATACTTTCAGTCAAATCAACATTTATCTAAAAGTAGTAATAATAATATTTAATCTTTTCAATACAACTCTAATCACGGGATGTTTTTTCCAAATTTTATTCAAAAATATAAAATAATTACCAAATAGAAGTAAAAAAGTTAGCAATAATTCATATGTTAGATGAATAACTCAGAAAAAATTCTAGTTACTCATCCAAACTTTCAAGCTGTTCTGCCTTAAGATTTAAAATTCGCTTGCTGGCAGCAATAAAATCTTCAGGGATACCTACATCCCAATACTCACAGGGAGACACAACATTACTTTCTTTCTTAGCATGAACAACACCCCAAACTTTTTCACCATGGGCTAAGCCCAATGAAATAGCATCAGTAATTTGAACCTCATTTTTTGCTCCAACAGGAGTTGTTTCGATGTAATTAAAAATCTTTGAATTGAATGCATAATAACCTGCTATAATATAATTATAGCCATTACTTCTGTAAGACTTTGCGATTTCGAGACTAGGTTTTTCGACAAGGGCCTTTATTTCCCCAGAAAAAAATCCATTACCATTTGCCAATTGATTAAACTTCACAACGCCATATCTTGTTGGATCTGAACTGCTTGGATGAACGACCAAAGTAGATAATGGCTTTTTAGAAATATGAGTCTTCACCAAAGGTTCTAGACAATTAAAAGGATTTCTAGATGAAAAATCACAAAGAAT
>JAFGIK010000031.1 GCA_016929645.1 Candidatus Dojkabacteria bacterium | reverse complement strand
TGAGAGATATTATTGAATTTAGATACTTCAACAATTCTCTCACTTTTTTATCCTTTTTTCTGCAACATGTTTCCCAACTTATTCATATTTAGGCGGTGTACTTCTTATATAATATCTGAATTTCTTATTGCTTCGAACATAACGATTCCTGCGGCTGTTGCTACATTTAACGAACCTTTGACACCTTTCATTTCGATTTGGATAATTTTATCAGAAATATCTAAAACTTTTTGTGAAATTCCGTTAATTTCGTGTCCAAGTACCAACGCAACCGGATTCGGATACTCTATTTGTGTATAAATCTGGCTTTGTGGCGAGATTTCTACCGAAAAAACTGGAATCATTAATTTTTTAAGAATTTTTAATGATTGGATTGTATTATCATATTGACGCCATGGGACAGACTCCAATGCACCTAGAGCGGTTTTCTGTAGTTTAGTGTTTGGGGGAGCTGGAGAAATACCGCAAATATGGATCATTGAAGAGCCCGTGGCGTCAGCTGTTCGGAATATTGATCCTACGTTGTAAGCGGATCTTATATTATCAAGCACTATGTGCAGTCTGTAGTTCCTTAAATTATTAATATTTGGTCTTTGCTGATTAATATTCATTCTTGATCTCGGGTAATTAGTGTTTTTGCTATTTTTTCAGCTTTTTTAACATAGTTCATATTCGTTATTTGGGCAAATCTTAGGTTTATTATTCCCGATTGCTTGTTGCCATATACCTCTCCTGGGCCTCTCTTTTTTAGATCATACTCAGAGACATCAAATCCACTTGGATGATCAGCGAAATATTTGACTCTGTCTGTTGTTTCGTCATTGTCAGAATCCGTGAAAAGGAAACAGTGGGCTTCTTTTTGATTTCTTCCTATTCTTCCACGAAATTGATGTAATTGTGCAAGGCCGAAACGTTCTGCATTCTCTATTATCATCATTGTTGCATTAGGGATGTCTATTCCTACTTCTACTACAGGTGTTGCAACAAGTACGTCATATTTTTGTGCCTTGAAATCATCCAAAATATTGTTTTTTTCTTGATCTTTTAGTTGTCCGTGTACCAATGCGACTTTGAAGTTCTTAAATATTGACTTGATTCGAAGATATTCTTCTTTTGCTGATTTTGCCTCGACCTTTTCAGATTCTTCAACTAGGGCACAGATAATAAATAATTGCTCTTTTAATTTAAGCTTTTCCTTAATCCATTGATAACTTGATTGTCTTTTATTTTCAGGTACTAAGTATGACTTTATAGGCTTTCTGCCTTTTGGTAATTCATCTAGTACGCTGATATCTTTGTAGCCGAAAAGGGACATTGTTAATGTACGTGGTATTGGGGTTGCGGTCATTGTTAGGTAATGGGGAGATTTACCCTTATTTTTCTCCCGGATCTTCTTGATTAACAAATTTCTTTGATCTACTCCAAATCTATGCTGTTCATCAATGATCAAGTAGGCAATATTTTCTGGAAGTTCTTTCTCGAATAAAATTGCATGAGTACCGATAATTATTTGTGGCTGATTTGTAAGCTCCTCTTTATGTGAGGATGTTAGTAATCTGACTGGTACTTTAAGGCTATAGTTGTCAAGTAATCGTTTGATATTTTTGTGATGTTGTGTTGCAAGTACGGTTGTCGGAGCCATGATAATTGTTGAGTAGCCACATGCGAACGTTTCTATTGCTGGTGCTAATGAGACTATTGTTTTTCCTGATCCGACATCTCCGTTAAGTAGTCTATTCATTGGGCTATTGCTTGAAAGATCTTTAGATATTTCAAGTATTGCTTTCTTTTGACAGTCTGTGAGCTCAAATTGTAAGGATCTGATAAATTCATTTTCAAGTGTTGTGCTGCTTTTATTTTTGATTTTGAAACTCTCATATTTTTTCTCTTTGTTAAGTTGTTTTTGGACTTTGACCTGTATATCTATGAGTTCATCCATGCCAAGTCTGTATTTTGCTTTTTTGATATCATTAGTGTCTGAGGGAAAGTGGATTTTTTCGATAGCCTGAGAGAGAGTGAGCATCTTTTGATCTTTGATAATGTCTGTTGGGAGGTAATCGTCAATAATTTGGTCAATGTTTTCTTTTAATCCATGGATTCTTGCTCTTAGCCATTTTTGTGAAATGCCATACGTTGTTGGATAGATTGGACTCAATTTCCCAATATTCGAATTCTCTTTTTGGTCAACGAGATAGACTTCTATTTGCGGGTTGCTTATTGTAGCTGGTCCCCATTTTCTGTCTACTTTTCCGTTTAGTATATATGATTGTCCAACCCTTAAGCTTTTGGTTAAGTAAGGTTGATTGAACCATATTGCTCCAATATTTCCGGAGTTATCGGAAAAGTTAGCTTTTGTGAGCCATTTGCCGGAGCGTGATCGGAAGTTCTTGATTTGCACTAAGTGAGCAATTATTGTGCCGAGCTCTTTCTTCTTTAGATCTTCTATATTGCTGATGTCACGTGTATCTTCGAATCGAAATGGAAAGTGATAGAGTAAATCTTTAATTGTGTGAATATTCAAAATTTCCAGTTTTTTTATTGAGGCTGGCCCTACAAATGCTAGTTTTGAGATTGGATCGTCAGGGAGGTATGTTTTTGTGAGTTTTGAGGTTTCTTTTCTTGATTTCATACAATAAATCAGGGGTAAGTTCAACCTTTAATAGAAATGAATATATTCAAGATCTTAAGTCTTGTATATGAAATCCAGTTTCGGCCTTTAATTTAGGCTATTCTATACTATATTACTTTTGTGTAAGCAGTTGTAGTATCGGGACTAATATGATTCCGCCTATAACAACTATCGCAAATACTATTGAAATAACTCTGCGAAGTTTTCGTTTTTTCATACTTGGGGATTATATCTCAATTTTGAATAGTATGCCAATCGTAATAAACGCTTTTAAATCAGGATTTATCCTTGAGTGAGTTGTTCCTCGTGCTGAGTGATCTCTGGATAGTATCTAATCCTTGAAATTATACAGTTTATGCTTTATTTGATGCCTGTTTTATGTATCTTCTTGCTTTTTCTGTTATTGTGGATTTCAGCCATTCCTTATTTACAGATTTCTTGGATTTGCTTGTTAATATTTTAACGATATCTCCTGTTTTCAACTTGTAATTTAATGGCTCGGCTTTTTGATTTACAATTGCGCCAACACAATGATCTCCTATGTCAGAATGTAGTTCATAAGCCAGGTCTATTGGTGTTGCTCCTATTGGTAGCTGGTATACATCTTTCTGGGGAGTTAATATGAATACTTGATCCTCGAAAAGTTTTACAGGGATTGGTTTGTTTTTGTCGATTTTCTCTTTAATTTTTTGAACATTTATCATCTTGATCCAGTCGAACTTATCTGTCGGATCGATTTCTCTTTTTGCTGCAAGCTTGTACGCTATATGTGATGCAGGACCAAATTCATTGTATTCATGCATTTCTTGCGTTCGGATTTGAGTTTCGAATATTCCTTCTGTTGGATGAATAAGATTGATCTGGAGGCTTCTGTATCCGTTCTTCTTAGGATATCTTATGTAATCATCAAGTGAACCTTCAACCTCGTCGAAAAATTTCCTTAAATTTTCAATAATTGTATAACATTCATCTTCGTTTTGGGTTATGATCCTTATTGCAAGTTTATCTTCAATTGCTTCAATTCTATTCTTATTCCTGTTTTTTCTGAATTTTCCTTCCTCTTCATATTTTTGAAGCTTAAGTGCTATGCTTGAGATACTTTTAATTCTTCCATATATTTTTGGTTTAAGGTTTTTTAGCTCACAAATTATTTTTATTTCTTCAATAATCAAATCAAGCTTGTTTTGAAGGTTATGACTTTCTGCATCAATATAATTTTTAATTTCTTCGTATAACTTTGGGTCTGTCTTAAATAGAATTAGGTCTCTTATCTCAAGATAAATGTTCCATAGGCCGAGATACTGTGCTATTGGAGCATATATTTTAGAGACTTCCTCTGTGTAGCCTTTTTGTCTTTCAGGGCTGAGACCTTCTACTGTCATCAGATTATGAAGTTTATCTGCAATTTTGATCATTATTACTCGTAGATCTGGTACTGTTGCCAGAAGGAACTTTTGTGCTGATTCGATCTCACTTTTTTTCGATTTTTCTGATGGATTACTATTAATTTCGGTAAGTGCTTTGACCATTGTTAAAACATCTATACCAAACTCTTTTTCAATATATGTTTCATACTCTGGGTGATCATGGTAGTCTTCTATTACATCGTGAAGTAGTGCTGCACATACGGCATTGGTTCCAAGACCCATCTGAGAAGTTTTTAATGCAACCATTAATGGGTGACTTATGAGAGGATCCCCATTTTTTCTTTTTTGTCCTTCCGTTAGCTTTTCAACGAATTGTATAGCAACTCCAATTTTGCATTTTTTGTTTTTTATACTGCTTTTAAGGTCTTTTTTTATCTCGCCTAGGTTTAGCTCCATGACTAAATTTTTTTTAAGTAATTTTGTACTGATTGATATGTTTTTCGGGATTTTGCAAAATTTCTCCCTTTGAATTGTGTTTTTGAGATTAGGAGGATTTAGTGTGTTTTGTACTTGATTCGCTTAATCTTCTTTCCGACTCGAAGTTCTATGCCTTTTTCTGTTATTTTAATAATTGTTTGCTTATCAGTTACCGTTTTCCCTTCAACTCTTACTGCTTTTTGAGATATGAGTCTTTTGGCTTCGCTATTGCTTGGTGTGATAGCTGTGACCTTGGAAAGTAGATCAAGTATTGAAATATTTTTTTCTTTGCTTATTATGGTTTCAATGGCTACTTCTGTGCTGGTATCTTTTTTTTGAAATATATTTTCAAAATATTCTTGTGCTTTCTTTGCTTCGTTATCCCCTTTATGCTCAGATGTTATTATGAATGCTAGTTTCTTTTTTAGTTGCATCGGATTAACTTTGCCTTTGTCCATATCTTTTTGCATTTGCTTAATCTCACTCATAGGAATATCCGTTAGAATTTCAAATGCAGGACATATCATACCATCAGTGAATGTCATAACTTTTCCGTACATATCGTTTGCATTATCAGATAGCATGATCATGTTTCCTTCTGATTTTCCCATCTTTTTACCTGATGGATCGACAAGCAGTTTGTTTGGAAGGACTGCTTTCTCTTTGTTTCTTAGCCGAATAGTAAGGTCTCTACCGCATATCATATTAAACATCTGGTCATTTCCTCCGACTTCGACATCAATGTTCATTACTACAGAGTCGTATGCCTGCATTACTGGGTACATAAATTCGTTCAGGTAAATTGGTCTGTCCTCGTCTATTCTTCTTTTGAACATATCTCTCTTTATCATTTGCTGGACGGTAAATTCGGATGTAATTTCGAGAATATCTCCAAAATCGAGTTTTTCCAGCCAGTCTGCATTAAACATTACCTGGATTGGATTTTCTTTGTTATCGAAGTCTAGTAGTTTGCTTGCTTGTTCTTTGTATTTCTTTAAGTTTTCTTTTACTTTTTGTTTTGTAAGTTTGACTCGTGCTGCAGATTTGTCTGTTGGATCCCCTATCCTTGCGGTAAAATCTCCTATTAGAAAAATGACATTATGGCCTAGTCTCTGAAAAAATCTAAGTTTTCGCATACCTACTGTATGGCCGATATGTAAAGTATCTGCTGTGGGGTCAAATCCCTGGTAGACGTTAAGTCTTCTTCCGCTGTATAGTAATTTCTCTAGAAATTGTCTTGAAGGTAGAATTTCTTCTGTCGCTCTATCAAGAAGTGTATCGATAATTTCTTTGTCTGTTTTTACTGGTTTAGCCTCAAACCTTATCGGTAGATGGTTTTTGATTGTCTCAAGTTTATCGAGATCTACCTCATTATTTTTTAACGAAACTTTTCCGAATTTATAAATGGATTTTTCTGTTCCTAAGTACTTTTCGATAATTGACTTTAGCTCAAGGATGATTTTTGATAATTCTTGGGAAGAAATGTTGCCGATGTTATCTATAGGTATAAGTATATTTTGAGTATTTTCCATTGTTTTACTTTTATCTGATTGTCTCCACACCCAATTTCTGGTAAGGATGTCTTTGTTATCAAAGTATGCGATTTCGTTCTCTGGGACGTCTTCTTGAGTTGATTTCCCGATTGGCGAAAATTTTAGTTTCCCTGTGTTTTGACCAACTGTTATATCACCATCTATAGCATCGAGATTATGTCCTCCAAGTGGCAGAGCATACTTAATTGAAATATAGTTGTAAATGTTTACCAATGGATTCACATTTGGAATTTCATTATGTTCAATCACTCTTTTTATAAGTGCTTTATGAGATGGGTAAATTTCGTTTGAATTGATACCGATCTTTGTAAATGCATTGTTCCAGCTGGAAATATTTTCGATTGCATTTAGTGTCAAATCTCTATATCTAACAGCATTTTCTTCTATTATCTGCCAGAGAAGTTGATATGTATCATTCTTGGCTTTTGTGTTATCGATGTTCTCGACAAGAAGTAGGCCTATTGAAAGGTCTGGAAATTCTGAAAGTAAATTTTTGTCAATTCTGAATTTCATTAATGGCTATTATATAGAAATTAAAAATTTTTGTCACAATGGATATAATTTTTTGTGACGACAAGTATGCGTTTTTTGTTTTATATATTTAGTTCCCATGTTAAGTCATTTACTTTTGTCTATGGGGTTGTATAATGCAAATATAACCTATTTTTTAGTAATTTAGGAAATGACAATTCCCGACAATCATGCTAATGGTGATCCAGATGTGTTAACACCTCCAAGAAATCATTTGGATATGGATCTCCTAGCTCTCTTAGATCTGTGTGATACTCCTTTGGCTGTTTTTATGATGCAAAATCCTATGAATGTACAGACGGATGATGCAGGTAATGCTTTGAACTTAACCATGATTAGGGCCAATTCAGCTTTTACTCAATTATTTAGGGCAGAAAGTGATTTCCATCAATTTTGTTTTGCTGGCGGCTCTGATTATCAGGGACAAAGATTGAATGAGTACTTAAGAAACTGTTGGGCTTCGACATATATTGGATCTCAGGATGGTAATGGGAATTCAGGTGTGGAATTAACCCTTGATGATGGCCGAATTGTACAATTGATTGCTAAGCCTTTTGGACTTATGAATGTTGATTGTTCACCATCTCCGGTTTTAATACAAATTTTGGAAAAACCTATGTGTGTACAACAGACTGAAGATGATAGGTCTATTTTTCGGCAACTTCAGATTGGTTTATTAAACTCTTTGACTGCTCTTCAAATGTATATTGGTCCGATGTTTTTTGATAAGCCGGAACTTGAGAAGAAGCTAAATATGATTTTTGCTGAAATACATGCCATTCAAGCATTAATGAACTATCTTAATACTGGAGAGGTTCTTCAATACGATTCACTAGAGATATGGAATTATCCTACATCTATAAGAAGAGTTATGTTAGAAACTCCTATTCGATGTAGCGGAAAGTTATTACAATGTAACTTTGTAGATTATTTAGCTAAACCAAGTAGTATTCTTCCTGTTCGTGTTAATCCTGATTTGATAGAATTTGCTTTGAGCTCAGTATTTAGAGCCACTTGCGACTTGTGTGATGCTAATGGGAATATTAATATTCATGTTAGCAAATACGTTCCTGGGAAATCTCCGCAAGAACAATGGCGGGGTAATAAGCAATTTCTTGGTATTGCAATTTCTACTTCAAGTGGAAGCATACCAGAAGATCAACTGGCAAATATTTTTAAAGCCAACACATCTGATGCAGTATCACTTTTGGAATCACACTTTGGCCTATATTTATCAAAAAAAATTGTTGAGTCTCATGGTGGTAGAATTTCAGTAATGAGCAATGGATGTACTGCAACCTTCATTATCTGGCTTCCTGTTGATAAGCACTCTATTGCTATTAATTCTGAAGATTTAAAATAAATACTTGACTTGGATTGATAACTGAAATTTGACTAGAAATTTGACTACAATAGTTCGAATGCTTTTACTGAGCGTTTTAGCTTGTCTGTGTTCTCTGAACCTTTATCATAAAATGCGCCAACTAATTTAGAGCTTGAAGCTTTTTCCCATCGATATGCCCCAAAACTTGCAATAATCTGCTGGTCGTTGATTGGGAATTCGAAATCGATTAAGCAGGATTCTATTGGTGAGCCATCTGTTTTTTTCTTTACAAATTCCGTATCGATTAATTTGAAATCTTCAGTATCCACACCAAATGCGTAAGCATAGCTTTCCTGATATACAGATGCAATCTGTTCACATTTTGAGCTGCTCCATTTTTCTGACGAATCATCTCCTGTATACTCTTCTGTTGTCAAAAGTATTCTGTCATTATAGGGATCGCCTACAACGATACTTTGGTTGTATATAACATCCAGACCTTCTGTTGCTTCCATTTCTTGGAAATCTGCTGGGTAATAGAAAACGCACTGTTCTGTTTGTGTTTCTTCTCCGCCTAATGTTTGACCTTGTTGATAGATTGTCAGGCTTGATAAGTCTGAAGTATCGATTTTTTCTGAGTCTTGTTCATCATCGTTGTCATCATTGGTGTTGCATGCTGAGAATCCTAATCCCAAGATTAGGACTATGATTAATAAACTACAGTAAATTTTTTGTTTTGCTAAATTTACCATATTACCCATAATTTGATTATATTTTGAAAATCTGACATTTGATGTTCTACAAAATCAGAAATAATAAATGCCTGGTTGCTCATCTCTTTGCGGTCAGTAGGTTTTATTTCAAATCTGAAAGCAGCTCGATTATAAATATTGCAGGCTTTCTGGAAATTCTCATCAATATCTTTGTGTACGATATTTGTCTTTTTCAATCTGTCATAGTATTCGAGTGAGGTTTCTCCTCGTTTTCTTCCATATTCATGTTTATATTGTCTTAACTTTCGTTCTATTAGCTTGAAGTATGCAATGATTTGTTCTCTGTCATCCCTCTTTTTTATCTTTCCTGAAAGGTTAAGGTCTATATAGGTATTGATTGCTGGTGGGCCGACAATAATTGAAAGGATCGCTAAAAACATAGCTAATGGGATCATGAACTGCATTGTTTGCGCAATTGGTTTTATCTGTTTTTCGATTTCTTTATTTATATTTTGAATCCACTCTGGTGAACTTTCCTTATTTGGGTCATATTCAATGTAATCGTAATTGTTAAATTCATCAAGTTTATCAAGGGCTTCCTTTTGCATCTTCTCTAATTCTTTCTTTTTTTCATCTGTGAGCTCCTTATCTAGTTCTTTTTCTTTCTCCTTTTCTTTGTCTTCTGCTTCTGGATCGGAAGCTGGGGTCGGATCAAAAGTCAGCCATCCATAGTCATCAAAGAAAACCTCTACCCATGCATGGGCATCTCCACTTGCTACAACGTATGAATTTAGGTCATAGTCATAAGTTCCTTCTGCGAAGCCTACAGTAACTCGTGCTGGAATGTCCTGGGATCTAAGCATTGCTGTCATTGCTGTCGCAAAGTGAAGGCAGTAACCTTCTTTATCTTCAAAGAGAAAATACTTCAAGCGCTCAATGTTTTCCTTGTCTTTGTCAAGATCTGTCGGATCTCCTGGCTTTAGGGTGTACTTATAATTGTCTTGAAGATACTGCATAACTGCAATAGACTTGTCGAGTTTGTTGTCGTATGGCTCTGTTATCTCCTTTGCTAAGGCTGTGATCTCAGGATCGTCGAATCCGGTATTTTGGTCAATTATTTCGTCCCAATCGTTTGTGGCGTATTCTTCGTAATAGTACCAATCATCTCTAAATTGATCATATGTGTCTGGGTTAGTGTAATCAAATTCACTTATTGAGCTTTGTATTTCGTAACTGTCATCTTTTTTCCATGGTTTGTTTTTTTCCAAAACTGCAGTTTTATTTTCAAACATGTAAAAAGATCGTTCATCACCACTTAATAATCGTATTTTGTTAGGAGATTCTTCGTTAATGATCCAATTTGTTTCCATGTCTAAAAAAGTATATATTTGTACCTCTTGAAAGGAATATACGGGATAACTTGTTGGAAAATATGAAAACCAGCTATCACTGTAAAGATTGTGAGCGTAATCATATTCCTGGTATTCCATGTTATTATAGAATCCATTTTTTTCTGAATAACTTTCAAGATCATCCATTTTCCAGTAATGCCTGGTGTTTTCAAAACTTAAGGAGTTTCCATACTCGTCAGTCTTTTGAATGTTGACAATAAACATTATTTTTCCGCTATTATCCATATTTACTTCTCCTTGCAGGTTTTGATTTGGGTCCATCTGTATGCTGTCGTCATTCTGTTTTTGGTTGCCTGATGGTCCATCTTCTCCGTTTGGAACATCTTCTTTTTCTAGTTTTTCTGGATCGTCTGTATTTTCAGTCTCTGTCTTTTTCCAAAGGACTTTCCAAATAGCTGGTGATAAAAAGTTTGTTATTACTGTGACAATTATTAGTACTAAAAAGGCTGGAATTAAGGTTTTTAGTGGAAATTTTATTGTTTTTTCAGGAGTTCTTTTCCATCGAGCAAGTTCTTGAGCGTGATCTACAACTAGAAGTAGCGAGGTAATAAGGTAAAAAGATCCCGTAAGTAATAGATAATCAGGTCTGAGAAGTGCAAGAAATGCTTCTGCTCCCGCCTGATCAATTTTGTAAGCATTTGCAATCAGTAATGTAGACAAATAAAAAACAGATAGCCATCCGACACTCACCAGTGGCATTTTTAATCTGTAATAAAACCAAATCGCAGGGCCGTAGAAAATAAGACTGTAATAAATGCCAATAATAACTCCAACAATAATCATTGGCATTGTGTATAAAAGCATACTTGAGCCGTAGATGAATGTTGTGACAAAAAATATTGAGCCTAAAATAAAAGGCACAATTAGTGTTGTTGTTCTAAGGCGTGTAAATGATAATGCTATGATTATAAGATTTACGATGGCTGTTGTTATAAGTGCTGTGATGATTGCTGTTATTGCTGATGTATTGCCTGCTGAGTACATGAAGTAAACATTTGATTCGGCAACTAAGACATAGAGGACGGTTATTGTGTCTAGTATTGTGAGTAAGTTGAAGATTATGAAGGAAAAAACAATATAGCGGTTCTGAAAAAGCTTTTTGATTTTCTGCCATAATGTTAATTTTTCAGTTGTATTAGTTGTGTTATTTTTCATGAAATTATTCGTTCTCAAGTATGTTAACTATATTTTCAATATCGTTTGTATATTCATCATCAATATCAAAATTTCTAAGATTTATGGCATCACCGCCAATTGAATTAATCACTGATCTTTCAGCCTCCTGAGTTTTCAAAATATCGTTATCTGAGTATTTTGTATCTCTCTTTGTTATTAAATTATATACCTTTTCCTGTAGAGTTTGTTGCTCAAAATAAGGTTTGGTTAGGAATATTTTCTCAATAATTTTAATAAAAGCAGATCTCTTGTCAGCTTTATTATATTTTGCTATTTTTTTCATTTGAGTTGAGACTGGACTGTACATTACTTCAATTGAGGCCCTACTCTCAATTGCTTGACTTATTATTGGTGCAAAAAATGGCATGTATGTTTCAGATGTCGTTATAATACAGTTTTTCTCCTCTTTGATTGTCTGGACAATTTGATCAGTGTCTAGACGCATATTTTCAAGATTTATTGAGGCTAATTTCCTTTTCCATTCACCAGGATCATCTATGTGTGGTGTGAACCTAGTAAGTTTTCCTTTTTCAAAATATGCAAATTGGATTGGTAAATGATTTCTTAATGAAAAATCTATAACTGCAGCTGCAATTCTTACTTGTGTATCAAGTGCGTATTCTGCTGCTGTTGAGTAAGGAATTGGATACGTACCTCCTATTATTGGCTGTTGCGGATTTGGATTGTTTGCATTAAGTGCATTTGATATAGAAAACCGACTTTTTTCTGGATTTTGAGATGTTGCGGAAAATCTTGGAGTTGTATTCAGTATTATGATTAAGAGATTTTTGAAAGAAATGGTTGTCGTTTCTGGCTGTCTTATCATTAATTCTCCAGTTTTGGCTGTTAATTTCCAGTGAATTCGTCGTATATCGTCCCCTCTGACATAAGGACGTGGATTGAAATAATCTTCAGTGTTTAGTGTCGCTTGAATTTCCTGATTTTCATCACCTTTATCTACGGATAATTTGAAATCAAATCTATTTATCTGTGGAATTTGTGGAATGATCACTAGATCAAACCTGGTTTGATCTAGAACTTTAACTTGACTGAATCCGAAAATATCCTGGTATTGGAAATGTGTTGGACCAATGATATAGTGCCCTCGTCTTGTGATAGGTATTGTCGCGTTGAATTCAGTTTTCATTTTCTCTGTTGAGGTTGCAATGCCACGTAAATCTCCACCAAGTTTGGCTGGCAATATTTCCCGTATTTTTAGGATAAATCCGAGTGGAATTCCTGTTGCGATTTTGATATTAATAGTTGCTGCTTCATTTTCCATTATCTCTTTACGATTAATCGTGGATTTCATGAAATTTTGATTAAATGGGAGAATTCGACCAATTGATAAATAAATCTTAAAGATGAACGATATCATAACAAAGAAGAATGTCATAAGAATGAGGAAAACGGATATTGTTGAAAACAATGACAGTTCTTTGACTGACAATGCAATTATTGCAAAAACTCCTGCCCAGAAAAGTGTGACAAGGCTTCTGAATGTAACAATACTTATCCAGTTCCAGATATTTACTATTGTGTCAGATACTGCGAATTTCTTTTTTCTACTTCTTATTATTGCTGCAATAATTGTTGCAAGAATAGACCCTAGTACTGCGGGCATCAAACAGCAAACTGTTCCTAAACAAATATAATCCATTCGTTCATTTCAAGGGTTTAATTAAAATTTCATTAAGCTGAGTCTCGGTCTCTTATATCGTAACCTTTGTCATAATTTGCTCTACTACAGCTTCACCCACTTTCTCGCTTCCTCCGATTCTATGAGAAAATACCTGTTTTATAACTCGATGAACATCATCAGGGATGACATAGTCGCGGCTGGAAATCATGGCGCTTGCACGAGCAGCTTTCTTTAATAACAATGCAGCTCTTGTACTTACGCCATATCCACTTTGTGCATCTTCCCTTGTGGCTCTTGCAAGGTCAATTATGTAGTTGTCAATTTCTGGTGCTGTATAAATCTCGTTAGCAGTCTCCTGCCAGGAGATAATATCGTTTTCATCTACAACTGCTTCAAGTTTATCCAAAGGATTGATATTTTGCGTATGCAATTGTAGTATTTCAAGCTCAGTTTCTTTTGCTGGATATCCAATTGATAATCTTTTCATGAAACGATCAAGCTGTGCTGCTGGTAGTGGATAGGTTCCGGCATGTTCTATTGGGTTCTGAGTTGCAATTACAAAGAAAAATTTCGGCAACTTATAAATTACGTTATCAATTGAAACTTGTCGCTCTTCCATGGCTTCCAAAAGTGCGGATTGGGTTTTAGGGCTGGCTCTATTGATCTCGTCAGCTAGAAGCACATTTGTAAAAACTGGTCCTGGCTGGAATTCAAATTCTCGTTTTTTTTCATTAAAAATGTTAACGCCTGTGATATCTGTTGGCAGAAGGTCTGGTGTGAATTGGATTCTTCGAAAGTTTGTGTTAATTGATTTGGAAAGTGACTTTGCAAGAAGAGTCTTACCTACACCAGGGACGTCTCTAAGTAGTACGTGGCCGTTTGCCACGATTACCATGACAACATCTTCAATAATCTCTCTTTTGCCTTTGATGACGGTTTCAATGTTGTCTACGAGGGACGCGATTTTGCTGTGTGCCTGCTCGATTTTCTTTGTAAATTCGGCGGACTTTTTTGGGTTTTCAAATTGCATGAGTTGTTTATTATAAATTATTTTCTTGAATTATGCCTTGATTTGCACTTGTTTTTTCAGTGTTGTGCGTATTCAAGCACGATTAATATTACGAGGAATCCTCTATATTTGTAACATAATGATGTTGTGGTGTAAATGTGGATATAGGAATATTTTTTATTATAGGGTATAATTGGGCGTCGCCAAACGACGATCTTTTATAATCCAAAATAGCATGTAGATTCAAGGAGGTTCGTAATGAAAAAGATGAGGAAGACAAAGATGCCTTGGTGGCTGTGGCTCGGGTTGGCTGTATTGGTTGTTGGCTTTGCTCTGTGGGGGTATAACTCTTATCAAGATAATAATGATCTTTCTCTGCTCCCCACTCGACTCGTTGTTGATCCCGATTTTTTGGACATTGGAGATCCTTATTGGGTTGATCCTGGATCAGCGATACAGATTGATACCAAGTGTGGCCCTGTTATAGTAGTAAATGATTCCCAGAAGGATGTGGATGCCGGGTTGTGGTATTGGCTGATTGATGCATACTGCAGTGATAAGCCGTTTCTTCGATCGCTATACATTTATCATACCCCATCCTTATCTGTTGTGGCCGATAACAAAAGTTCAACTGGATGGTCGGGATCGACAAATTTTCCTGATCAGTTGAATTACTATGTCGGCGTTACTAGGGTTAAGAATGGCATTGTTACAGTGGGTATAGCGTCGGCCTTCTTTGACTCTTCTGTACAGCCTGTGTTGCAGACGCCAGACATACATGGAAAGTTGCATACAATGTCCCCTATTGAGGCGGAGACTGTCACTGGTATCCACGAAGTTCTTGGACACGCTATTGAGCGTGCCCAAGAGGATATTCCCATTACATATGGTGATCCCAGACTTGAAGAGGAAGAGAAAACAGCAGTTGTTTTCCAATTTGTCGCTCTGGAAAGTCTTCGGAAGGTTGATCGTTTTCTTGTGAGGGAGGTGGCCCACTAAAATTTGGTAGTTTTCCCCGAAAAAAGCCTACGGCGATTTAAGTGAAAATCGCTGTGGGCTTTTTTATTTTCTTTTTATATCATACTGACTAATTAGCGTCTTTTTGATCGAATAATTTCCGGTAATGTATAAGTTAAACAGCTGAATTATGTTTTGTTTATTATTTTTTTGAGTATTAACTAAGATTGACGATATTTGCCCAAGCTTTCTTTAGTATGCAATTCCTAGAAATTGCATACGGTAGATTTCCATTCTTACTGTATTTGGATTACGTATACATTTCTAATGTATGCTGTTTGATTTTCAATATTTTATTGCAATTATTAATTTCTTTACAACATTCAATTTTTTTTGATACATTTTCTTGCTTCGGTTTATGTTCGGTGATATGATAAATATTCATGAATTCATTACTAGATAATCAACAAACCTTCCTTTCAAGTCAAGATAAAAAGCCCTCTGAAAATATTGCTGCTCCTTCAACTCAATCAGATACGAATAGTGATATTGATAACTCTCAGCCTCTTGCTGCACGTCTGAGACCTCAGACTCTGGATGAATTTGTTGGCCAGGAGCATTTGGTTGGCCCGGATGCACCTATTCGCAAGTTAATTGAGAATAATGCGCTGAAGTCGATGATTTTCTGGGGTCCTCCCGGATGCGGGAAAACTACGCTTGCCCGTATAATTGCTAATTCTACGAAATCTCAGTTTTTCCAATTGTCTGCTGTTGATAGTGGTAAGTCTGATGTGAAAAAAATTGTTGATATAGCGAAAACTACTGCAAAAGCGTTTCCTGGTCGTCGCACTATACTTTTTCTTGATGAAATTCATAGGTTTAATAAGGCTCAGCAGGACTTTCTTTTGCCATATGTGGAGGACGGGACTTTGATCTTGATTGGTGCGACTACTGAGAACCCGTCTTTTGAGGTGAATTCTGCACTGCTTTCTCGAACTCGAGTGTTTGTACTAAATCGTCATAAAGAAGACAACCTTAAAGAAATATTAAAAAAAGCGATCACATATCTTTGCGATTCATTAAAAATTAATGAAATCAAAGTAGATCCTAAGGCTCAAGATCATTTGATCCAAGGCAGTAATGGAGACCCAAGGACTTTACTTAATGCAATTGAGATGGCTGTGGATCTTGCTATTAAAAGCTCCAAAAACGCTGATGTTTCTAATAAATCTATTAATATTTCATTAAAAAATGTCGAGGATGCATTACAGCACAAAGCCTTGCTTTACGATAAAAAAGGCGAAGAGCATTACAATATCATCTCCGCTCTGCATAAATCTATGCGATCATCTGATGCAAATGCCTCTCTTTACTGGTTAGCTCGTATGCTTGAGGCTGGTGAGGATCCACTTTATGTTGCAAGGCGGATGTTTCGCTTTGCTGCTGAGGATATTGGGAACGCTGACCCAATGGCAACAGTTCTTGCGGCTTCTGTTTTTGAGGCTTGTGAGAAGATTGGCATGCCAGAGTGCAATGTTCATCTTGCCCAGCTTGCCGTTTATCTTGCCAGAGCGCCAAAAGATAATTCTGCATATGTTGGCTATGCAAAAGCTGTGGCTGATGCAAGAGAGACGCTAAATTTGCCTGTCCCGATGCACTTAAGGAATGCGCCGACTGATTTAATGAAAAATTTAGGATACGGTCGGGGGTATATATATGATCATGATGTGGAGGGTAAGAAAAGCGGCCAACAATGTATGCCGGATGAATTGAAGGATAGGAAATATGTTTGAGTTTGCTTAAGACCGAGACTCAGCTTCATGAAATTTTAATTAAATGATGGTAATTTGTCACTTTCGTACCAATCTTTTAACAGATAAGGATACGCAAATTTTCAAAAAATGATTGGATAGATTCAACTTTTGTTTAGTTTTCTCTTTTGTTGTGCAGTTTGTGCAATCTCGGTCTACGTTCGTGTTTTGTTGGTAATTTTTTCGTTATTCCTGATTAATTTTGTTGAAGATTTTTTGGATATGAATAAATATCCAAATTTTTTTTTGAAAATTTGCGCACTTCATGGGCTTTTTCCTTCAACTAAACATTAAAATTTCATGAAGCTGAGTCTCGGTCAGACGACAAACAACCACAACCCAACTACCGCACCTACTACACCAGCAAGCCAGAACCTTTGAACAACCTTTGCCTCGCTCCATCCAATGGATTCAAAATGATGATGTAATGGTGCGATTTTGAAGACCTTTTTCTTGAAGAATCTAATCGAAATTATCTGTATGGCACTTGATAGAAGTTCACCCCAAAAAACCATGGTTATTAAAAGATACGGTATGACGCTGTTTGTTATGATTGCAAGGAATGTTAATCCAAACCCTAATGGCATTGCCCCTACTCCCCCCATGAATATTCGTGCTGGAGTGATATTGAAATATAAATAGACAAGTGAAGCTCCGATAATTATTGCAATAAATTTATTAAGCTCGGGGTTGCCGGATAAATTTACTATTAAAATGAAAGCTAGATATGCAATTAGGAATAAACCTGTAACCAGTCCGTCAAGGCCATCAGTTATCTCTGCTCCATAAGTGCCAAAGATGATCAGTCCTGCCCAGAATAATAAAAAAATTCCGGAGAAAGGAAGTTTTAATGAATTTGTGATGAAAATCTCTTTAATTCCAATCATCTTGTTCATTAAGTATGCGATTACGAGACCGATTATGAAAATTAAGATGACCTTTCCAAATCTCCAGACAAAAGATTCCTGAAATTTTCTGAAGTTCTCATTAAAAATATTGGCTTTGACAGCTTTAACAATAAATTCATCAAGAAATCCAAAGAAAGCAAATAATGAATATCCTATTAAGAAAACGTTTCTTGTTGGTGAGTTTGGAATAAATATTAGACTTAAAACAATAAATGGGATTGTGATTATAAAGCCGCCCATTGTGGGTGTCCCGCTCTTGTGTTTGTGATGCTTAATGAATTCTTCATTAGATTTGTCTTTTAGAAGAATATGTCTAACTATGACACCGCGATTGTAAAGAATATTAATAATAATTGGTGAAAGAATTGCTGAAGTAGCAAAAGAAATTAATAAAATATTAAGAAATTCTTTAATCTGGGATGCGTCCATCCTCCGATTATATCAGATTCATATTTCGTTGTTTTCTATGTCTATCTCTCAGTTAGCCCAACTATTAAAAAAAGCCTTTAATTTATAAGTTTTTTTTAACCCCTTTAGATAACTCGATCTGCTTTATAGTCAAAACGGGTGTCGGGTATTTTGGTTACTTGATCTGGAACGTTATTCAATGTATCTACAATATCAATAAGACTAAGTTCTTGCTGTCCTGGCTTTATTTTTAATTCAATTTCGACATTCTCTGTGTATATTGCACTAATTTTACCTGTGAAGATTTTTGGATTGAGCCTATCGAAACTAATAGCGAATGATTTTCCTGTACCCAACGTAGATATACTATAGATATTATTGTCAGATCCAATATATTCCAAAGTTACACATGTTGCGCGAAATATTTTACGTGTTACTTCCTGTCCTTCCTGTGCAGCTGTTTCAGGCGAATCTGTAACTTCTCCCATAGGAACATTAACAAGGTGATCATTTTTATCAACTAAGATCGTTCTTACGCTGTAAAAAGAATCGTTTCCAACATAATCCGGAAGAGTAACGGCTAAAGCCATTGGGTAAGGAAGGTTTTCAGCAGGTCCTTCTCTAAAAAGTCTTGGATAAAGTTTAGATAACAGATTTACATCGATTCCGAGGTGGTCTTTCATAAAGTCTTTTATTGGTAATCGGTTGGATGGTTCAGATTTCCAATAGTCATTAATTAAGGGTCTTTTTTCTATGATTCGTTTACTCCAGTTTGGAGATTGAACAAAGTTACGATACATCTCTTCAATATAATTGGCTTTTAATTCCTGTTCCATGCTAGTGAAGGCTTCACCCAATTCGAGATTTTCTAAAGACAATGCTAATCCTATAATACTGAATGCATTTCCCTCATGAATTGACATAAGAACAGGAAATAAGAATTGATCGGTTATTGGATTTCCATTTTGATCATAAAACAATATATAAGGATTCATATAATCGCAGATTTCCCGGAAGGCGATATTACCGGTAGGTGTTTGATATTTAGCAATGATTTCATTAATAGCCCAATTCTTAGTTTCAAGAAAATAGATTATGGCATCAGATCTGGATATTCCTTCGGCAAAAAGTGCGGCTGAAGGCGCTGAAGTTTCACTTGGCATTGATCCTTCATCTGCGTATAGGGCTGTTGATAGTTCGTCAGCAATTGTAAATTCCTGTGTGTCTGGATCAGGAATTTCGTTCAATGGCATAAGGAATATACTTCCCATAGAGGTTTGGTTTGACGTATGGACCAATGAATAGGCTGACTCTCCTCTACTTCCCATTATATTAATGATTTTATTTCTTGGTGCACCATAAGTTTGACCATACCATTCAGCAACTCTTCTTATTAAGACGACTTGTTCGGGAGCAATTTCTGTATAACTTGAGCGAAATGTTATATCTTCGCCACCCATATTGAGCTTGAATGTAACAAATGGTAATGTTTCCTCAACATTCTGAACAGGTAACATTTCAACAGAATATTTAAGATCATCAGGGTAGCCTGAAAGATCAAGATCGGTATTATTATCTGATTCGCTCTGATTTCCAGCACTGCATCCCAAAAGTGGACCAACTGCTATAACTGTTGCAGCTATTGCTAAGTTTTGAATAACTTGCCTTCTAGTTAACGTTGGACTCATTGAGTACTACTAAAAAACTTAATTTAATATATCTAAAATGATTAACGGGGAAACTTGAATTTTAGTCACAATCGTAATACTTCATATTGGATAAACTTTAAGGAAAACATCTTTTAAAATTTGAAGCTTCTGCATTCTCCGATATGTCGATAAAGTGCCTCAACGAGTTTTCTTAAATTTTGATACAAGAAAACCTTGATTTCGTAGTTTGGAAGTTCTTTATCTTCTTGAGCTTCGAATACGTAGGCCTTCTTGAATTCATTAAAACCGGTATTTTCCATAATTATCTGTTTGTCTTTAGTACATTTGGTCTTTTTCATGAAATGATCGCTGTTACTTTGAGTTTCGTTATCCCTGTTGCCCAGATTATCATTATTGCAAAAACTGCGGTTGGGAGTCATATCGAGTTCATGTCTATTGTGATCGTATTTCAAATGGACCAGAATTGCATGAAGTATGTTTAATCTTTTGTCATAATATATGTCTCTTATTGCAAATTTTTTGTCAGGTTTTCCTTCGTATATCAAATATCGCAATCCTCTTTTAATTTCATGCGTTAGAAAAAAGTCTACTCTTTTCCGTGAGTTGTCATAAATTTTGACAAGAAAAGGGTGAATATTAAATTTCATTAAACTTTTTGATGTGATTATGTTATCCCATTTTGAAAATAATTGAGAGATATTGTTGTATTTTTCGTTCAGGATATCATCTTGTGATTTTTCTGTGCTTATTGGTTCTTTTTCAAGTTGGCCTTGGGTTGATGCGAGTATAGATTTTGTATGTGACGTGGGGACTGGAAATAGATTTGAACTTGGTGTCGAAATAGAAACCTTATCTGAGAAAAAAGTTGGAGATATTGAAAGGCTGCTGTGCTTTGAGCCCAACAAACACTTTCCCGGATTATTTGTTTTTCCCAGGATTGTTTTGACCGACATAATTACATTTTTATTATATAATGACTTCATGATCGATGTACATAGTCACATGTATTGTTTTGAAGGTGAAGAATTTATAGCCGTTGTTAAGCGGTTTTTTGATGGTGGTGGAAAATATATAGTTAATGCCGCAACCAGTATCGAAACTTCACATTTGGTTATTTCGCAGAATCATGAATTTAAAAATGTGCTTCCAGCCATCGGTCTTCATCCTGAGCTGACAGTTCCAGGAACTGATATTTATCAGAAAAATATTTCTTCCAAGTGGATTATTAAAAATACCCAAATTCTTGCAAACCTTATACATGATTTTCCTATTGTTGCGGTTGGAGAGTGTGGTCTGGATTATTATTGGGCTAAGAAAAACGGGATTGAAGACCGGAGTCTTATATTTGAACTTCAGAAAGATCTATTAAAAAGGCAAATTGTAATAGCTAGTGAACTTGAACTCCCTATTATATTGCATTGTCGTGATCAGGAAGGAGATAAACATGCAGAAGCTGAAATGCTTGAATTATTAAAATCTTATGGTTCCAAGAGTCTGAGATGTCTTTTCCACAGCTATACTGGATCATTGTCGTATTTATCCGAGATTGTTAGCAGAGGATATTTTGTATCATTTAATGGAATTTTAACTTATCGTAATGCTGATAACGTTAGAGACATCTTAGGAAAAGTCCTTGTTGATCAGATACTTCTTGAGACTGATTGTCCCTGGCTTGTTCCAAATAAGGCAAAATCTCGTGGAATAATTCAAAATGAACCTATTTTTGTTGATGAGGTTGCAGAATATGCGGCTCAGTTTCTTGGAATTTCAAAAGAAGATTTATGGAAAGCTGTGTATTCGAATTTCGAAAAATTCATGAGAATTGATATATAGTTTTGTATTGCGATTACCTTTGTTGGATTTCGAGTTATGCCATGTAATTTTATTTCGTATTCTTCGTTTACTAATGCAGTTCAAAATGAAAGTTCTTCTTAATAATTAATTAATTTTTAATATCCGGTCTATGGCTGATTTACATATTATTGGTGGCTCCAAACTTATGGGGAAAATAACTCCAGCTGGTAATAAAAATGCCATTATGCCAATTATTCCTGCGACTTTACTTACTACTCAAAAAGTAACACTTACAAATGTCCCTGATTTGACAGATGTACAAGAAGCTGTGGATATAATGATTAGTCTTGGTTCAAAAATTAATTGGGACAAAGATCGTTGTACCATGGAACTCTTGAATGATGATATAAATCTTGATGGATTCAAAGGAAAATTTCCAATGGGTGCAAGAGGTGTAATCTTGTTTTTGGCTCCGATGATTTCACGGTTAAAGAAGCTCGAAGCTGATGCTCAGATCAAGGGGTGTTCACTTGGTATACGAGAAGTTGACACCCATCTTGATGTACTAAAAGATCTTGGGGCTAACGTTAAATATGATTCAGATAGTAAACTTGAGGTAACAATAGAGGAACGATTTAAGGCAGCAAACATCTGGCGTGAATATGCAAGTGTTACGACTACTGAGAATTTTATTATGGCAGCTGTATTGGCTAAAGGAAAATCCAGCATTAACAATGCAGCTTGCGAGCCACATGTTCAGGATCTTTGCAATTTTCTAAACTCGATGGGCGCCAAAATTACTGGAATTGGTACAAATATTCTTGAAATTGAAGGTGTTGATTCCCTTGGTGGTACTACACACGCGATAATCTCTGACCATCATGAAATAACTTCGTTTTTAGCTTTAGGGGCTATGACTGGAGGTCGAGTTGAGGTTGAAAATGCGATACCTGAACATTTTCCACTGATCGTTCAACAATTCGATAAGCTTGGAGTTGAGATTAAATATAATGGAGATACAGCCATTGTTGAAGGCCAACAATCATTTAAAGTCAAATCTCCTTATACAACAAATTTCATTCCAAAAATTGAAGCAGCTCCGTGGCCATATTTTCCAACTGATTTGCATCCTTTATTAATGGCTTTGGCGACCCAAACTGACGGGCAAGTTTTATTCTGGAATAAAGTATATGAAGGAGCTAATTTCTGGATACCGGAGTTGATTAAGTTTGGTGTAAAGGCTTTAATTTGCGATCCTCATAGGGTTCTAATCTGGGGTGGTCTACCACTTAGGGCAGCGACGGTTGATGCGCCAAAGATTATTCGAGCAACAGTGGCTTTGCTTATGACAGCTCTTGTTACTCCTGGAGAAAGTGTTGTCAAAAGTGCTGACGCAATCAAGAGAGCTCATCCTGGCTTTGCAGAGAAGTTGGAATCTCTTGGAGCTAAGGTAAAATGGGTTGAGTAACCTGGATTTATTGTTTTAAATTTTAGCCAGTTGATGTCAAATATCTTAATTTTTGAATAACGCAATAATGAATATTGAGCAGAATAAACCTCTCAAGAATTTAAATACCTTTGGTATAGCGTCTGTTGCGAAATATTATGTTGCTGTTGATTCTGAAGATAAAATTAAAGAATTATTAAATGATCCCGTCTTTAAAAATAGTAAGAGAATAATACTTGGTGGTGGCAGTAATGTTCTTTTTACAAAAGATTTCGATGGACTCGTTGTGCATGTATTAAACAAAGGTAAAACTGTGAAAGAAGATGGGGAATTAATTTATGTTAATGCTAAAGCCGGAGAAATCTGGACTGATTTTGTAGAATATTGCGTAGAAAATAATTACTGTGGTGTTGAAAACCTTGTTGATATTCCTGGAACTGTTGGTGCTACACCTATCCAGAATGTTGGTGCTTATGGAGTTGAAACAAAAGATGTATTTCATGAGCTTGAGGCAATAAATATTCAAACTCGAGAGATTGAAAAATTCACATTAACAGAATGCAAATTTGGCTATCGTGACAGTATCTTTAAGAATGAATTAAAAGATAAATACATTATTACGTCTGTAACTTATAAACTGGCATCGAAACCCAAACTTAATACAAGCTATGGTGATATTCAAAAAAAGCTTGAAGAAAGAGTAAAAGATAAGAATTACTCAATTAAGGATGTTTATGAAATTGTATCTGAAATTCGAGGAGAAAAATTACCAGATCCGAAAGATTTGGGTAATGCTGGAAGTTTTTTTAAAAATCCGATAGTCTCCCGTGATGTGCTTGCAAGTCTACAGCAAAAATATCCTGAAATTCCTTCTTTTGATGTTGATGATCAATCTGTTAAGATTCCTGCTGCATGGTTTTTAGATAATGCAGGATGGAAAGGCAAAAAAACTGGCAATGTAGGCTCATATGAAAAACAACCAATTATCATTGTTAATTTTGGTAATGCTGCAGGTGATGAAATCTTTGCATTTTCTGAAGAAATAATAAATGATATAAAAGAGAAATATGGTGTTCAATTAGAACGTGAAGTTAACGTATATTAAATTGTTACTTGTTTTCAATGCAACTCTCCGATTTTAAAAATAAAAAAGTCCTTATTTTCGGCCTCGGTCTAAACGATGGTGGTGTTGGAATGGTGGATTTTTTTATTGAAGCTGGTGCTCAGGTGACAATAACCGACGGAAAAACAGAGCAAGATCTTACTCCTTCGCTTGCGAAATTGAAAAAATATGGTGATAAGATTACTTATCATCTTGGAGAAAATCCTAAACAGGATTTTCTTGATAATGACATAATTATACGAAATCCTGCAATTAAACCTGGAAACGAATTAATCGAAATTGCAAAGAATGCTGGTAAGATGATTGAAATGGAGATGAGTCTGTTTCATAAGCTAGCGCCCTGCCCTATTATTGGTATTACAGGTACGCGTGGAAAATCGACAACAACAACGCTGATTTATAAATTTCTTGAGAAAAAATATGGAGATAAGGTTTTGCTTGCAGGGAATATTGGAAAAAGTGCTATTCGGGAGCTTAAAAATCTAACTAAAGAAAATCTAGCTGTGCTTGAAATTTCAAGTTTTCAGTTAGATGCTATGGGCCAATCAAAAGTGTCACCGATGACAGCAGTTGTGACGAATATCTATCCTGATCATTTGAATTGGCATGCTGATATGGATGATTATATCAACGCTAAGAAAAATATTTTTAAATTTCAAAGTAAAGATGATTATTGTGTCATTAATCTTGACAATGAGATAACTCGAAATTTTTCTGACGAAGTTAGTTCACATTTAATAACTTTTTCATTAAAAAACAATAAAGCTGATTTTTACTGTGATGATGAGCTAAATGTTTATCATGGTTCTCAAAAATCAGGAATTAATCTTGGCAAAGCGAAATTGGAAGGAGAGCATAATTTGTACAATATGCTTTGTGCTATTGCAACTGTTAGTTTTCATGGAGTAGAGATCCTTGAAGATGAAGGCAAAAATATAGTTAATGAAATTTTAAATGAGTTTTCGGGTGTTGAGGGGCGACAGGAGTTGATTCGTGAGCTTAACGGTGTGAAATATTATAACGATACGTGCGCTACAACGCTTGAGGCTATGATTGTTGCGCTAAAGCGATTTGGTCCTAAATTTCCAAAGAAAATCATAATGATTGCAGGTGGCGTTGATAAGGGACTAGATTATTCAAGTCTTGTCCCTCTTTTTAATGAATATCTAAAAGGTCTTGTTTTGCTTGAAGGTACGGCGTCGGAGAAAATTTCTCAGGCTCTCGACGACTCTGAAGTTAAAAATATTGAGATTTCAAAGTATTTTGGAAATTTTGAAGAGGCTGTGAAAAAGGCATCAAGTATGGCTGAAAACGGTGATATGATAATATTATGTCCTGGCGGTTCTAGTTTTAATATGTTTCAGAATGAGTTTGATCGAGGTGCTCAGTTTAATAAGTTTGTTAATAATCTTTAATTTTTATCGTGTATGCTTTCTAGACAAGATGTAGAACACATTAATATTAACAAATTAAAAAAGGTTCATTTTATTGGACTTTTATCGCCATTCAGTAGCTTCTGTGCAACTGTTTTAATTAGTAAAGGTGTTACAGTCACTGCTTCTGAATATACCCAGGATGATCCAAATCGAAAGATCTGGGAGGATAAGGGTATTTTATACCCTGGTGGTCATGATGCAAGTTATATCTCAACAGATCTGGATTTAGTGATTTTTCCAAACGCTCCTGCTCCAGGGAACCCTGAGTGCGAAATGACTGATAAATTGAACGTTCCGGCAATTACAGTTGGCCAGATGACTGGCCTTATAAGCCGAAATTACAAAACAATCTCAATTGTTGGGACTCATGGCAAGTCAACGACCTCAGCACTTATTGCCTGGATGATAAAAGAAATTGATGGCTTACCAAGTTACATAATTGGGGATTCTGAGGATTATATTTCAGGAATGGAGAAAAATTGGCATGTTAGTACGGAAAGTGAATATATGGTAATTGAGGCCTGTGAGTACAAACGTCAATTTTTAGACAGGACTCCTAACCCATTTATCTCTGTGGTGACGCATATTGAGCTTGATCATACTGACTATTTCAAAGATCTTGAAGACTACAATTCTGCTTTTGTTGAGTTTCTTAATAACACTCAGAATTCTATCGTTATAGATCTTTCTGGAGTAAATGAAAGATTTGTAAATGACCAGGTAGTCATTAATAACAAATCGCTAAGCATTCTGGATTCATCAAAATATGCTGAAAAAGTGGCAAAAATAAAGACGATGTTATCTGGAGATCATAATCGTTTGAATATGCAAAAAGCTTATGCTACCGGTATTGCTTTAGGGTTTAATGAAGATGAAATAAGTGCAAGTTTAGCAAGTTTCCCTGGAATGGCTAAAAGATTTGAATTTATGGGGAATACAAAAAAAGGCACACCTGTTTATCGGGATTTTGCTCATAATCCTGCTAAAATTTCTGCATGCCTTCAAGGTGCAAAGGAAAAGTATCCTGATAAGAAAACAATATTGGTTTTTCAACCTCATTCTTTTGAAAGATCTTTTACTTTTATAAACGAGTTTGCTAAATCGCTTGATAATGCAGATATTGTCTTGGTGCCAAATATTTTTTCTCCAAAGCGTGAGACGGAAGAACAGCGTGCAATGATCAGCGAGTCTAATTTTGTCCGAATACTGCGAGAATCAAATCCTGACAAGATAATTAAATATACCCAAAACTTTGAAAATACAATCAATGAAATTAATAATCTTGATAATGGACGTGATTTTGTAATTGTACTTGCAAGTGCTGGAGATTTACATAACAGTGTTGTCCCTGAGCTAGTTTTGAAATGAAGAAAAATAAAAACTCAGAAATCATTATAAGTTCTGTTAAATTTGATAGATCTTATCGTTCAAAAATAACTCCCAACCTTGTTGTTACAAGGCGATTAACAAGAGATGGCGAAATTTCAAGCTATAAATCAATAATGAACGTTCTTAAATTCAGCGTAAATTTCAAAGATCCTGGTTATTCAGAAGATCAAATTGTTAATTTATACTTGCCGTTTGATAAATCAGTTAAGCGAAATTACGCAAAAAAAATAATTCGGACATCAAAAAAACAGAAGTTGCCATTATTGCTTATGGTTCCAGGTGGGACCATTGGTATAAAAGGTATACCTGATAAAAAAATGTTTGCAACACTTTGCTCTATCTTGTCTGAAAAATGCATACCAATAATGCTTGATTTTCGAGGGTTTAACTCAAAGAAAAATGTAACAGGATACAGCTTGAAGACAAGAGAAAATGATTTGAGATTAATTTTTTCTATTCTTAGAGATAAAAAGTTTGAGAAGTACAGGAAACAGCTTTTTTCTGGTTATATTGATAATGGCTATTATCCAGATTTCAAAAAAATTGCAATTATTGGGACAAGTATGGGAGGCTATGATGTAGCTTACGTAGCTGCATCTTTGATGCCTGATTATGTAATACTATATGTTCCTGCTGCATATTCGCAAAAAGCACGTGAAATAAATTTTGGTAAAGATTTTAGTGAAGAAATAAGGAAGCCTGATTCATGGAAAAACTCACATTCTTTTAATAATTTTGAAAAATATGTTCGTCGGATTCAGAAGACTTATAATGATATTCGGACATTAGTAATTGAAAATAAAGGTGATACAATTATTCCTAAGGGTTTGGTAGAGCGATATGCAAAAGATAACGTTATTTTTTCTCGTGTTGATGGTGGTCATCGTGGTGCAAATTCACAAGCTTTAGGGCAAATTTATAGATCTTTGAAATCAATTTGAGTTCAGTTTATTAGAAATTTATGTTTTAATTAAAAAATTATGAAATATTCAAAAATAAAAAACGTTGTGTGTGCAGGTATTGGAGGTGGTGGAATTTATTATGTCGCTCGTTTTTTCCTTTTGCTTGGGGCTAGAGTAACAGGATATGACTTAAAAGAGAGTGATAATGTTAAAGAAATCATTAAATCTGGAGCAAAGGTAAAATTAAAAAATCCTGATGAGCCTTTTGATAAAAATACAGATATTTGTGTTTATACCTATGCGTACCCCGATGAAATAATAAAAAAACTGAAAGAAAATAATTCGGACATTGGGGTCGTAGAGGTTGGAGAATTTTTCGATAAACTGATAAGTGATTATGAATCAGGAAAATTATCGGATAAGGAATTGAAGGCATTTCAAGATTCGGACATCGCTCCTTTGTATAATCTTGATTATGAGAAGGTCAAATACGTTGGAGTTACAGGAACTGATGGCAAAACAACAACTTCTTCAATGATTTATGATATCCTTTCAGAAAATGGCTTTACACCGGGATTGATTTCAACTGTGTCTGCAAAAATCGGAAATGAAGAAATCGATACAGGTTTTCATGTAACTACTCCATCATCTCAAGAATTGTTTAAGGTTCTAAAGAAAATGCAAGATGCTAATTGTACTCATATTATTATCGAATCTACCTCACACGGCTTGTCGATGGGCCGTTTGGCTGGAGTTAAATTTGATGTTGCTGTTTATACGAATATTACCGAAGAGCATCTGGATTATCACAAGGATTGGGAAGGTTTGTATGAAGCAAAATCACGACTTATCAAGAATCATCTTAAAGAAAATGGTTCTGTAGTAATAAATAATGATGATAAAAGATCTTTCACAAAACTTAATGAGTTGTGCAGTAATCTTGGTATCAAGCCATTAGTTTATGGTTTATCTGAGGGATTCTCACAGGATTTTAATGAAAATATAATAAGTGCAGCAGATACAACATTTAATGAAAATGGAATTAAGTATAAGTTAAAATTTGGAAATGATGAGATTGCTTGTGATGTATATATTCCAATTTTCGGAGAATACAATGTGAGCAACTCACTTGCCGCGATTTCTGCTTGTGTTGCTTTAGATGTTCCCAAGAATATTGCTGCAAAAGCCCTTGTTGATTTTAAAACTGTACTTGGACGTATGGAAATACTTCAAAAACAACCTTTTTCGGTGATAGTTGATTTTGCTCATACCCCCAATGCTCTTAATGTGGCTTTGAATTCGGCAGTAAGGCTTAAAAAGAGCGATGGAAATAAATTAATTGTTGTATTTGGATGTGCAGGAAAGCGAGATAAGTACAAAAGATTTAAGATGGGTGAAGTTGCGGGCAACCTTGCTGATACAACGATTATTACAGCAGAAGATCCCAGGACTGAGAGTTTAAAAGATATAAATGATGAAATTGAACGAGGTTGGAAGACTACTGCTAATCAGAAATCTCAAGTTTTTATGCGTTTTGATGATGACTCGATAAATGTTCAGGTTCGTCGTGATGCTATTATCAAGGCTCTTGAACTTGCAAAGGCTGGTGATGTTGTGATTATGTGTGGCAAGGGGCATGAAAAAAGCCTTTGCTTTGGGGTAGATGAATTTGAGTGGAATGACATAGATGAAGTTAAAAAATTATTGAATTGATTAACATTATTATCCATTCGAAAAGTTCAACTAACTGTGATTTATCAGATCCAATAGTAGCAATATTTTGTGACTTTTTCGAGAAACAACAGATATAAATGTTGTCGTAATAATGTTTTTTGTAAAAATATACTGGCAGAAGAATTTTCAATATTTTGCAATTTTCATAACCCCATTTTTTACTATATGCTTTGTAACACGATTATGTTATGTGATTTCTTATCCTATAGGCTGTTGTTGATCGCTGTAATATATAAATTCTTAGGATAAATGCCTGTGCTGATATATTATATTACTTTGTCGCGGTTTGTTTAAGATTGTATGGTTTTATTCGTATCGTATTTGTAACGTGGCTTTACTGATCTATTTCTATGATTTGCTGCTCTTTTTCTGTATTTTTTATTATCCCATCATAATTTTTCAGCTTCGATTCTTCATACCTTATTCGCTCTATAGTTACTTTTGTCTTGGCATGCTTGTCGATCAGAGAGCAGCAATCTTTGTGGGAGATTTTGCAAATATCAAAAAGCTTGATGCGTTTTGATATTTGCAAAATCTCCTCTTTGTCAAAGCTCAGTAACGGTCTAAAGCAAATTGATTGCGCAAGTGCATCTTCGGAAGCAATAATGTTTTCTATTGTTTGAGATGCTACCTGGCCAATATTGTCACCTGAAACTATTGCTTTGTAGTGGTATTTTTCAATCAGTTTCTCTGCATACTTCAGTACAAATCTTCGAAATAATACGAGTTCGTACCTTGTTTCAATTTGTAGTATTTCCATATTAAAAGGGAGGTATGGTGAAGCATATATGCGATTTCTGTTGGTGTGGTCAGATGTATAGGAATTTAGCGCCTTAACTATTTTACATATTTTTGATTCTTCGTTTATTGGTTGGACATAAAAATGTAGGTAATCAACATGAAATCCTCTTTTGGCTATTAAATAAGCTGCAACCGGTGAATCAAATCCTCCAGAAAGAAGACATAGTACTCTTCCTCCACTTCCTACTGGCAGCCCTCCGGCGCCTTTTTGTTTATCACTGAATATGAATATGAAATCGTTGTTAATTTCAACAAAAATCTCTATTTCTGGTGAATTTAAGTTCACTTTTTTTAGTTTTGTTTGCTCAATAACGGAATGTCCGATTTCTTGTTCTATTTCACCTGATTTCATGGGGTATCTTTTGTCAGCTCTTTTGCATGTAATTCTAAATGTAGTGTCCGAATCTTTAGTACTACTTGCGATTTTTATGACTTCCTTCACGATTTCAGAATAGTCTAAGTTTCGATCGAGTGTTCGGACATTTGCGAACCATTTTATACCAAAAACTTTACTTAATTGATCACCTACTTTGTCTTTTTGCTCGATATTTTCATGAGTTAGAACGAGATATTTATGATGTAGCTCTGTTTTAGTCGTACTGTCAATTTTGCTTATCTTTGCTTGAATATTCTTGCGGAGTCTATTTTCAAAATCTCTTAAGTTTTTCCCTTTGAGTCCAAGCTCTCCATAATGTATTAGAACTGAATTTGTCATAAATTTCTTCTAGATCACAGAAATATAAATTACCAAGTATTTTGCAGCTACAATGGAATTTTTGCAATATGTGAATTTTTTCTACTCGTCTTGATTTTGACTTGATTCTCGATTAATTTTCTTCTGGCTTTTCGAGTTGAATTTCCTCTGCACCGATTTTTTCACCGGAAATCTTCAAAACGTCTTTATCTATCATCCTAAACTGATGGTTTGCCTGATTGTAGGCACTTACTGTTGAACCAAGGTGTTTTCCTACTTTACTTATATAATCTTGGTAATTTACCATGTGTTTTCCCATTTGGGCAATCTTTGTAATAACCTCTTTTATGGATTCTTCGACCTGAAGTGCTTTGAGTGCTTGTAATATTGTTTGTAAATATGCAAAGAAAGTGTTTGGTGACACAAGGATGACTCGTTTCTTGAACGCATATGTTATTAAATCTTCTGCTGATATATCTAATGATCCTACTTTTTGGACAAGTATGTCGTAAAAGATACCTTCTGCTGGGATAAACATAAGTGCGAAATCTGTGGTGCCTTCCTGAGGTCTGATGTATTTGGATGTTTCGTCGATTCGCATTTTTAAGTCAGACCGAAATTCTTTTTTCAGCTGCTCTCTTGTGTCAGCATTAATTTCTGTTTGAATTTCGTTGTATTTTTCAAGTGAGAATTTTGAATCAATGGGGATTATTTTCTCCTTAACGATAATTGCTGCGTCAACAATTTCTCCATCACTAAATTTGTACTGCATTTTATATGTTCCCTGTGGCATTACTTTGCTTAGTAACGTTTCGAGAAAATATTCACCCAGGATACCTCTTTGTTTGGGGTTCTTTAATATATTCTCTAGACTTTGAAGTTGTGTTGCAAAATCTACAACCTTCTTGTTGGTTTCATCTAGCTTTGTAAGTTTTTCTGTTACTTCTTGGATTGTCTTTGAGCTTTGATTTTGGAGCTCTTGTATTGTTCTGGTGCTGATACTTGATTGCTTCTGCAATATTGTTGTCTGGGTTTGTAGCCCGTCTGTAAGGATTCTTTGATTAGAGGATAGTTTGTTATCTATCTCTTGATTCATTTTGCTGATCTGATTTTGCAGCAATAGCAACGACTTATCTTCCTTTGACGCTTCGAGCTGTTCTTGTCTTGCTTGTTTGAAATTACTTAATAAAATGTTTGTTGATACGGCAATTGCTATAATTAATGCAATTAATAATATGATAATGAATACTTCCATGTTTGTCATTATATGATATCTTTGATATTAATTCACGTAATTTTATGAAACTGTTGAAAGAACTCAATTTAAACTTTGGTTAATCTTTTCCTGGGAGGAACTTTGTGTTTTGAGTTAGTTGAATTCGATATTATTTATAAGGCCTATTTGCTTGGCCCCTTTTTAAGTATTGATGGCAGAGATTTGCGAATTTTGCTTAAGTTTTGAGGTTTTTTTTTCTTTCCTTGACTATAGATATTATTAATATTGTTGCTGTTACTGGAATTAGAGCTGCTACTACAATTTGTATCATGAAAAATTTCTTTTCCCTAATAATTATTGTGTATTGGTCAGAGTCAGAACAACCTTTTGTACATAGTTCATTTTTATTTATGAGCCATACGTTGTTATTGAATGTGCCAAGTCCATAACCCTGATAATGGTTTGAGTTTTCAATTGTTTTGTTTATATTATCGCCTTTTATCTGAAGCTCTAATGTTGAGCTGTACTCTTGTGGCAGTATCACTAGGAACTCATTGCTTTTAATATCTGATACATAAAATCTTGTTTCGAATCGGTTTGAGTATGCGAGTTTCACCTCAGCTTCCGGCATTTCTTCTATTTCTTTTTCATTTATGAAGTAGAATTGTTCAAGGTTTTTGGGGCCGATGATATTAAGTTTTATATTATCGTATAGGTTTTGCGACTCGTATGTTCCATCGGAAAGAGCATAAAGAAAGATGCCGAAGTTTAGAATTTGCTTATCTGGAGGAATAACTGTTGTTGAGTAAGAATGCCACTTGTTGTCAGGTGCATCTATGTTGAAGACTCCAGATTGATATTTTACCTGTCCGTTAAGCATGTATTCGAAGTAGTAATAAACCTGAGATTTTTTATCTTTCAGTGCTTTCATGTCAACACTTAATTTGTACAGGTATGTATTGTTAATATCAATATCAAAAAGTTTGGCAACGCAAGCATTATGGTTTGTTGAACTTATCATTAGTGATTTTTCGCCATCACTTGCATCGTATTCTTGTGAAAGTTCAAATTCTGGTTTTCCTGCCATGATTGAACTGCAATCGGATGCACTTTCTTGCCATAGTTTATCTTCAAATGAGTCCAGTGTTATATTGTAGTCATTAATATTTGTTGGAAGTATTGAAATATTGTTATTGTTTGAGCCTAATGTGATATTTTCAATGAAGATTTTGTTTTCGTTATTTCTTTCAAGGATTTCTGAATCTTGATTTTCTTGATCGGTGGTTTCTTCCTTGTCGGTTAACAAGATATCTTGTGTCATTTCATACTCGAGTAATTCAAAGTTGTCGTAAAAATTTGTAACTTCCTTGCTGCCATCGCTTGGTGCGTATACAAATATTGTTATATCAAGGGGTTTTTCAACATTCTCTATCTCATCTAAAATTACTCTATGATTGTGCCAGTTATTATCGTTTGGGGTTAGCGTGATAGTGTTTCTTGATACGATCTTTTCTTTTTCATCAAGTATCTCAAAATATGCTTGGACGTAATTTCCTTCTATACTTTTGTAGTCAAAGCTTAGTAAATATACTTTATTTGAATCTCTGTCCATTTGAAACTGTTTTGATGTGCATGCATAGTGATTTTTTGAGCTAAGGCTTAGCGATGGATTTCCTTGAGTATCGTTAACAATATTCATTTCTAAATCTGCAACACCGGATACATATTGGCTGCAGTCACCCACTGTTCCCTGCCATGATCCTTGGCTAAAGTCGCCATTGTCAAGATTTTTGACACTAACCTGTTTGTATATTTTGATGTGTTCTACGTTTCCCGATGTTACGATGCTTTTGTTGGTATTTGCTGTTCTCATGTCAACAAAAGAATTATCAATTTTTATTATGTCCTTATTTGATATGTTTGGTATTTCTCCAATGGTTATTGGCTCTAAAACTTTTGTTTCTTGATCATCAATTTTTAGCTGGAATTCTGTTGTCGTTAGGGTCAGGTTATTGTTTTGGTCACTATAGTTTATATTTACTGATTCAATCTTATTAATATCCTGAACAAAACTAAATGATGCGTCAGCTTCGAGTATATTATTTGTAATAAATTTTCCATCTTTTTCGTAGATTTGAAGATATGTTTGCTTTGTTATTTCTGTAAGTGATTTTTCATCTTTTTCATTGTTGATGCTGTTATTATAAATTGTCAATTCATCGATATCAGGATTGCCAAGTGGTGTTGAATTTTCGCCAGGATATGAAAATACTTTATCAACGCTGTTTGTTATTTGTGGCTTAATTTGTTGTGTAGATGCAAATTTTGGATAAATGTATAGTCCAAGTGATAGCAATATCAGTACAGTAAGAATATTTATGCAGAGGATATTAAAGAAAATTATTTTCCTTATTTTCTGGCGATCTACCTGTTTTTTATTTTTGACATTATTACTTGTCTCCATCTTGCTTTGTGTTTATTTTTCTTGATTTATTAGTTGTATAAATAGTTGTCTGACTTGTATCAGTTGTTTTTGGGCGTGCCAATTTTTCGTTTTGAGTTGGCTTGTGTATATTTGTCTGAATGTCCGATTTCTTTTTAAATTTGATTTCGCTGTAGACTGAAATCATAAATAGTAATGTCATTACTGCTGTTGAAATATAAATGCTCCATGTGAATGGGATTTGTTTTTCAAATATAATCACTGCGTATACTTCATTTTTACCTTCCAGCTGTTCGTTATCTATGATCCATAGATTTCCTAGGATGTTTCCAATTTTATGCTGTCCTGTGCTTACTTCCTTTGAAAAAAGATATTTTATATCAAGTGCTGGTAAAATTGTTCCATTGTATTTACATCTTGAGTTATCAGTTACGTCAAACTCTTGTTTGTCATAACAATTGACACTGTCATATTCCTGTTTAGTTATAAATTTTATCTTCCAATTCGGGTTATAGAGTAGATTTGTTTGTAATAATATATCCTTGTTGTTATCGAAATTGCTTATCTTTGCATAATATTTCTCAGGATTGTAATTTGACATTTTGTAGTCAACATTTACATTCTGGTTGAAATCGGCATTGATAATCTGGTCAGTAAAAACAGGTTTTTGTGTAATATCAACCATATCATTAGTACTTTCGTTTTCGATAAATTGTCTTGTGTAATTAGGGGAATATATAAAAAAATCATAAGTATCATTTTCAAGGAGTGTATATTTTGTAAACTGATCATTTTCATATATTTCCAGATCATCAAATTTATCCAATGTAAGTTTCATTTGATTTGCGTCACTTACCCAATATGTCGGTTCTATGATATCTTTTGCAACAATAATATTTTTTAAGTTATGAGTAACTTTAAGATTTTCAAGTGTTGCCGGACTTAAATTTTGATATGCAGTGTATCTTTTTTGTAGTTGATAGTCTGAGCTTGATAAAAATCTTGGATTAATGTCCTGGATATCCTTATCAATTATTGATTTATTGATGCATGTCGTGGATTCCTCCCTTGTATACTCAGCGTTCCAGCATGATTGTGGAATGAAAAGTGTTGGTTCTGGATATTCATTAAAATCGTTATCAACGAATTCATCCACATAACTTTGTGGAATGTCACTTACTTTAATTTTTGCCAGGTATTGTGCATTAATACTTAATAATGGAAATATTGCTATTGCGACAATGATCAATGTGTAAACTTTAGCTAGAACGTAATTTTTGCGAGCAATATGTATAATCAGCATTGCTATTGGAATTGTTGATAAATATAGTCCGTATTGAGGCACATTTTGTAGAAAAGCAAATATTTTTACTAATTTGTCATATATATTTTGTTGAAATAGCAATGGTAAGGCTATCAAAATGATTGATAATGCGATCATTCCTAAGTTCAGATAAAATGCAGATTTTGTTTTTCCTTTGGTTAAAAGCGCTGTTATTAAGAGGATACCAAGTACTGATGTGCCGATAATTCCATAAATTAATGGATAATTGCTGTAGATCGGGATATTTATTGTCTGATATATGCTAAATATCTCGTACCACTTTAATTCTGGTTTTGACCCCTCAAAAGATGATGCGAAGTTCGAGTAGACTGATGATGTTCCTTTTATGTACTGGTTTATCAACAAATATATTGATGGCAGGAATGCCAGAGCGATTGGTATGAAAAGTGCGAAGATCTTTTGGTATTGTTTATACCATTTATGCTTTATTGTCAAATAAATAAGGTATGGTGCTGCAATTATTGCTGTTATCTGAATGAATCGCAAATATCCTGTTATTAAGTACAAACATACAATAATGAGTAAGATATATTTGATTGATTTCTTTACTTTTGACTGAAAATATTTGTAGATAAAAAAAACAAGAAGCGGAATTGCTGCATATGAGTGTATGTAGCTTTGGTTCATTAAACCTAGGAATATTGGGCAAAATGAAAAGAATATCGAGCTTAATTTTCGTATGTTAGAATCTTTTTCCCAGATTCCGGAAAATTTATAAAATGCCAAGTAGTTTAGGATAAATGCACTTACTATGAAAATTATTTGTGATATTGTCGAGCCAAATAAAGCATAAAGTACTAAGTGAAATAATACTGAGATGTATCGAGTGTAGCTTAGTAATCCTAAATCAAAGCCATAACTGGTGTTACTTAATACGAATGTCTTAAATTGGGTGAATGAATTAAAAACGCCTTCGTCCCAGGTTTTAGGCCAATATGCAGCATCGTTAAATAACCAAATTCCACCTTTTAGCAAAAATAAGCATGACAAAAATGTCAAAATGCCAAATATTACATCGTTATTTTTTACTACTTTTATTATTTTTTTTAATTCTTTCTTAATATCCATTTGTAAAATTGTTCAATCCTTAATATACCATACATGAAGAAAACTTTACCCCAATAGATTCCACTAAACAAACCTTGTTGGAAATAGTAAAAATCAAGATTTTTAACTGCAAGTACAAGATTTTGTAAAAACAAGTATAAAAATGACCCTATTGCTCCAACCGTGAATGGGAACATTAATCTTATTTTGGTCTTGAACTCCCAGTCAAATAAGCTGCAATTCCATTTTTCAATTTTGGCAAAAGGTTTAAGATATTCTTTTGCATGAATTATGGGCCAGCCTCTGCCTTTAGGCGGAGGTAATATTCTTCTCATAAGGCTATTCCAGTCAGCCATGGACTTTGATTTGTGGATTATTGAGAATGGTGTTTTCTGTATTATATACTCGGGTTTTGTTGGTTTTACGTATTCGTGGATTACCGAGATAAAGTATACTCGATTTTTGTTAAACAGGCCTCTTTTGTATATGAAATCATATTTCTTACCTTTGTATATGCTTGGACATTTATATTCGTAGATTGCAACGCTGTTATTATTTATTAGTTTTGGAATTGCCTCTCTTAAATCTTTTGTGATTATTTCGTCTGCATCTACTTGCAAGATCCAATCGTATTTTGCGAGTTTGAAAGCCCGAATTCTATGGTTCTCCATGTTTCCGAAGAATTCCCATGTGTGGATTTTATCAGTGTACTGGCTTGCTATATCAAGTGTTTTGTCTTCACATGGACCATCATGGATTACGATTATATCTTCTGATAAGCCTTTTACAGCTTCAAGCGATTCTTTTATGATATGTTCTTCATTATGAACAATGAAAATTATAGATAGTTCAAGGTTTTGTTTAGTATTTTGTTTAATATTTTGCCCCGACAATTATTTGAATTTTAAATTTAATAGTGCCTTAAAAATCTGTAATATTCCTTTTATATTACCATGCTGAATTGCTTTTATAGCATATCCTCCACACCAATATGTGAGATATACAAGCATAAAAACTGGCAAAAAATACCACTGTAAATATTTGAATGCGAATATTCTATAGTTTCTAATGCTGTAGTAGAGATAAAGATCTGACATATAGCTAATACTTTGAGAGTGCTTATGATATAGATATGTATTTGGTGTAAAAATCACTTTGTATCCTAATTTTTTTGCGTTCATGCAAAAATCTGCTTCTTCAAAAAAAAGAAAATATTCTTCTGGAAACGAAGGAATTTTATCTAGTAATTCTCTTGATATAAGCATTGAACCACCTGATATGAAATCACACTCTCGAATTGTGCTGAATTTCTTAAAATCCTTTGATCCTTTACCTACAAGATTATTTAATGCGCTGATTTTGCTTATGCTTCCTCCGGCGCAGTAAATTGTATCTTTCTCAGGGTAGTATCTGACAAGTGGCCCAATTATTGCGGCTTTTGTTTCCTCCATATCTTTTGTTAACTGGTCGAAAAATTTTGGATCCTCTAGGATTGTGTCCGGATTTAATAGCATAAAATACTTATATTTTTCATCTGTCATGGCTTTTTTGATTCCAATATTTACTCCTGATGCAAATCCATGATTTTCTTTTGATTTAATGAAAAAATACTTGTTTTTTTGGCAAAATTTGTTCATTTCTAATTCATTATCTTTTAATGAATTGTTATCAACAATGAAAACATCAAAAATATCTAGTGAGTATTGATTTAAGCTTTCTGAAAGCTCTTTTATCTCACTAAATGAGTTGTAATTGACGATTATTATTGCTATTGATTTCATTAGTATTAAAAGATGTTTCTTAAAATATTAAAAATCCTAAACACAATTTTTGCTGGAAGTAGCTGAATCATGTATGTAATTGTAAATGCTAGTCTATCAAAAAGCCCCATTTTGTAGCCGTATTGCTTAACTGCTCTTTGGCGCACGAGAAGAGTTAATCGTATATTTTCTTTTAATTTACTTGAAGATTCAGATTTTTCATGAAATCTGCATCTAAGCAAAACTTCCTGAAGGTTGGCAAATTTTGAATATTTTCCTAATCGGAAACTCATGTCCAAATCTTCTGCCTGTGTGAGTCGAAGATCATATAATCCTGCTTTATCAAGGATATCCTTTCTGATTATTGCTGTACCTTGTGATACTGGTGAATATTTAAATAGGTTTTTCCGAAGCTCTAGATCATTTGGATCATACTCTCGAATAAGTAAGTCACCGTCTTTCTCTGTGAAGAATTGAAGGTAAGCTCCTGATATGCCTATGTCTGGATTTTTTTCCATAAAGTCTACCTGTTTTTCGATTCTTTCTTTTAATGATATGTCATCTGCGTCCTGCCATACTATGTATTTTCCTGTTGCTTTGGAAATTAAAATGTTTCTTGTTGCTGGAATTCCTTGGTTAGTTTTATTTCTATAAACTTTAATTCGACTGTCTTTTTGGGCAAGATCAATAATCTTGTTGTAAGTGTCGTCTTTGCTTGCGTCATCAATAATTATATATTCAAAATTTTTATAAGTTTGATTGAGAATACTTTTTACCGCATCTTCTATTGATGTTTTTGCATTGTATGCAGGTGTAAGTACTGAGATCTTTGGCTCTTTTCCTATCCCAGCTTTAGATTGATTAGTAATTGGTGTTGATAATTTATTAATATTTTTCATTTTTTTTAGGTTTCTTTTTAAACTTTAAGCTTATGTGTTCAGCGATCATTCTTAATGTTTGTTTTGGATTTGCAGTAAAGAATCCAAGTGCACCTGCGCCAAATTTAGCCATACTATAAATTATAAAAGAAAACCCTAAGATTGGATGCACAAGAAATTTCTTCCAATTCTTAAGGTAAACTGGTCTTACAAATGCTAGTTGAGAATGAGATTCTTCATTATTTGATTTTTGATAATTTACAAAATCTTTTCCATAATCATAGTATTTTTTCAAATGCTTAAATAGATTTGTTGGTTCACCAAGGTGTAATGCTTCTGCCTCTATAAAACCAGTTTTGAATCCACCTTTATTTAATTTGTTTTGAAAATCATAATCCTCCCCTGCTGTTATGTCTGTTCGAAATCCGCCAATCTTTTCGTATACGGTCTTTTTTACAAATCTTGCGGATGAGTGAGTAATGTCATATTTGTACATGTCTGTTTCGAATTTCCGAATTTTGGCAATGTAACTAATTCGGACATCTGGCGAATTATGAACAACAACTGCATCAAAACCTTCATCTACTTTTTTTACGCATTGGTTAATCACTTCTGGATCCAGGACGAAATCACTGTCAACCTTGTATACATATTCACCTTTTGCCTTTTTTACTGCGTAGTTTACCTGAGCACTTCTTTCTGGACCTTTAATATAAATATTTCTCGTGTATTTTTTGGCGATCTTTCGTGTGTTATCTTTTGAAAAATTGTCTACAACAATAATTTCAATATCTTTGTAAGTCTGACTCTTAATTGATCTCAGACATTTATCAAGAAGCTTTTCTGAATTAAGTGTTGGGACTATTACTGAGATTAATGACTTTTTCATTTTGCATTATTTATTATTTTAAATTTCCTCATTATTCCCCAAATTGCAAGTATCATGGAAACAATTAATGCTGTAGCAAGTGTTATCCATAAAGAATACTCTCTGTATACTTGTAAACTATAATCAATTTCTATTGGATTTTCTTTTATATTTTCAATTAGAAATGAGTTAAATAGCATGTTTGTTCTAATTTGCTTGCTGTTTTCATATTGTTCTATCTGCCAGTCAGCATCATAGATATTGCGTATCGTTATAATTTTCATTTTACTTAATGACTTTTCATAGACGACTTCATAATTTGTACTATCGATTTTCTTATATTTTGGAAATATTTTAGTTGGATTCCAATCTGAAGCTAATCTCTCCAATATACAGTATTTGATTGTGATCGTGTCACTATCTGAAGGTAAATTTACTTGATTGATTCCGACCTTTAATTTTACTTCTGAAGAAATATATTTTCCATCTGGCTGGACCATTTTCAGAATGAAGGTATCCTCTACTGGAGAATAAACTGTTATGAATTTCTTTTCAAAATTTGTGATAGATTCTTTTGAATTGTTATTTTTTAACAGGTTGATATTACCTATCTGGAAATTTACTTTCCTTATGTCTTGTGATAGCCATTTATTTTTATTCATGATAATTTCTATGCTTTCTATTTCGGCGGCCGTATGTCCTTTGAGCATCTCTGATAAGTTTATTATTATGTTTCCTCCTGAATTTTTCGTCGATGTAAAAATGAGTGGATCTGAGTATTTGTCTTCTTGATTTGAATACCTTAGCATTACATCGATAAATCCAGCTTGTTCATCAAAGGTTGCAGGTATTACTAAATAATCATAATTTCCTATTATTTCGGGGTCTTCGATATTTATTGATAGTGTTGCGAATTCACTTGTCTCTGCCGATTCAGTTATATTTAGGGTGTAGTTATTTTGACTAAAATCTACAGATGTGTTTCTTTCTCCTGCCTGATATGAATTTAATGAAACTTCGGGATTTAGCGGATCTGTCGATATTTCAACTTTAGAATCAGAATAATTCTGATCAAGATAATTAATTAGCATGTTCTGATTAAGGTAGTAGGCTGTGTCATAAAAATCATTTTCAGAAATAAGCTTGTTTTGGTCTGTTGTAAAAACCGGATTAGAAATTTGATATGTATATTTTGTGTTTTGATCTAAATCAATAAGTCTATTTCTATTCAATGTTATTACTATTGATTGGATTGCGATGTCCTCAATTTTTGTGTCCAGAATTTTATATTCAAGGTTTTTTATAACGTTATTAAAGTCTACTGTAACTTTTCCGGTATTGTTGTTGGTGAATTCTTTTTGAACAATCATTGTTGATGTTTTTCCGCTATGAGTGATTGTTATTGCTACGTCGATATAAGTATCGTTTGGACTTGATAGAGAATACTCAAATTCGAATCTTTCAAGCAACTGAAGTTTCTGGACTGGTATTCCATTCAGCGGGTATCGAAGTGAGACAAATTCCCCTGTTTCTAGATTATCTTTGGAATATTCAACTTCGATTATGTTGTAAGGATCTCCTTCTGTGAATTTATATTTTGTTTTATTTTCATCTTCTTTATAAGCAGAAATTTCGTAATCGCTAAGATCAGTTTCAATTCTCAGTGGGTTGTTTTCGTATGAATTAATTGTATCTACTGAATTAATAAGAAATATTGATTTATCTTCGAAATTTAAATCGATTTTTTCATCATTACTTGGGACAAGATAGATTGAATCAATCTTTGTTGGGCCCTTTAAGTTTCGTAGTATCATTGTTACTTGGCCTTTTTCAAGATGGATGTCTTTTGCTGCTTCAATGATGCCATAATTTCTCTGGATGTTCGTATTATCAATTTTGGTCCTTCCATCAATGTTTTCAAAAGATATTGCGAATTTTGATATCTCTTGGGCGTTCTGAGTTCCAAGATTGACGTATATATCGTATTTCTGTGATTTTGGTATTGTTATTGGAATTGTTAGAACAGCGTTTGTTGATTCTGTGTAAACTCCATTGTATCCGCTGTCAGAGAAGCCTTCTCTCCACCAATAATTAAAGTATGAATTCCAGCTATTATCTTCGACAAAATAACCTGGCTCAATTTCAAGAGTGTTTGGATTCAGCTCCAGTTGGGTTAAGAGAATTTTGTTGTTTTCTATTATTACTCCATCTGATTCTTCAAAAATCTCACTATTTATACTTCCTCTGTGGCTTCCAATAATTTCTGCATCCTGTGTTTCTGAAATTGTTAGGCCCTGAATACCTCCAAACATTGATACTAAAGTGTTATTGGCAGATATTACAGGATTTGTATCAGGAATGTCATACAATACGTATTTAGAATTATTCTCTAATTTAGTGAAATTTAAAGAATCCAGTCGCTCTTCATAATTTACCTCTTTAAATAGGTTTTTGTTGTTAGATTCTAAGCCCAAGGCAGTGAACCGATAATTCAAAGAATAAATATCGTTTAGTACGACTATCTTTGTAATACCCATATCTTTCAGCATTGTTGGTACTTCGTTATAGCAATTATCATCGAAAATAAGGCAGTAGTTGATCCTATTTATTATTGTCTTCTGATATGGATTTGTAATTCCTCCTTGAGGTGTTGTGCTGTATTGGCCATAAACTTGCATGACATTCCATCCTCCCCAATTTGCATCAGGGTCTGGATTGTATGGCTGCATGTTAGGTAAAAATATTACGCGTTCACCACTAAGATTTTCCTGTAATTCTAATAAATCTGAATCCAGGGTGTAGGTTTTCAAGTGGTTTCCAAAATTTCCAGAAGCGTATACTGGTACCATTCCTAAAAACAGGATTACAAGAATGACATTCGTAATTAACTTGAAGAATTTAGGCAATTTTTTGGTGGGAGAATTATATAGTTCACGATTAAAAATTACTTTATCGAGGAAGAAAGCGAGGTATATATTGAAAAAGAATACAATTATATATGCAATGTGATATATCTCTCTAAATAATCCCAGTATTGAAATGTTTTTATAAAGTTGAATTATAAAATCTCCTGTTGGAAAATTTGACCCGTTTGCCAGGAACATAAAAACTGCAAGAAATGGGATTGATATTATGCAGAATCTTTGTAATATTGATGTTTTTCTATTTTTGGGATTTTTCGTAATTTTATTGAAAATACTTGAGAAAAATGCAACTATCGATATTACTATTCCTGAAATGCTTATAAATGCAATAAAATATGAAACAATATTATATATATCAGCTTGATATTGAGGTAATGAATTAAGCGTTTCAGAAAAATAAGGCGCTGAGCCTTCTCTTCCTCTTATAATGTTTGATAATATGGAATATTTTGATTGCCTGATTATTGATTGATACGAAACATATCCCTGAAACTGCTCTGTTACTTTTTCTCTTGAAAATAAGGGAATGAACCATGGCATACAAAGTATTATGTTTGTTAAAAATAAAATTGCAAAATTTGCAATTTTATTTGCAGTTTTAGCCTTACTTGAAAAGAAGATAATGGCATATAAGACTGCTCCGAAAATATAGAATTGAATTTGCCATCCTGCGAACGAAAGTAGAACTCCTGCTATTAATGAACTTGTGATGAGTTTATATATGGATTTTGATCTGAATGCCCGCTCTACAAAGTATCCGAAAATTGGGAGAATCATGTATCCAAACAAAAAGTAAATATGTCCAGCAATAATTTTATAAAATATATAAGGAGAAATTGCATAAAATAACCCAGCCCAGAATGAAGGAAACGGTTTGGCTTTTAATGATCTTCTTAAAAATATGTATAAATTAGTACCAGACAGGAAAACTGATGAAAAAATTATCAACTTTGACACTGTTGTCCCACTAATTCCAAGCTTGCCAAGTGTTCCAATAATTAATGTAAATGTGTAGTCAGTCAAATATGATGGTGATGTACCAAGATCTCTGTCTGTGTAAGCATAAAATACTTTGGATAATACCATTTGGGACTCTTGCTGAGTTCTTGGTAATGCCCAGTCATGAATAAATCCTATATGCCCTTCAGAGAAAATCACTTTTCTTGAAACAAAAATTGCCAAAAGTGCATATATTAATACCGGGAGTACCCATGAAACTAAAACTTTTATCCATTTTCTGTTTTTTGTTTTTTTATTTGATTCCTTCATTCTCTCATTTTTTTTCGGACGAATTATCTAGGTTTGTTAAAAAACTAAATTCTTCATCTGCTGTTTTATTTAAATCAAAATCTCTTGAAAATTTCATTATTTCTTTTTGTTTCTTTTCGTATTCGTTAAAATTTTCTGAATATTTTTTTAACAAATTGTCTGTTTTTTGTGTTAGTGCTTTTACGTTCTTTAATTCTGTAGTAAAAATATTATTGCCAAATATTTCTTTATAAATATCAAGATCATATGCTATTACTGGAGTTCCTGACGAAAGGCTTTCTATTATTGCAATACCCCATCCCTCTTCTATACTTGGGAAAACAAAAAATTTTGATTCGGAAAGATAACGAAATTTGTTATCATCATCAACAAACCCAGGAAGTTTAATATCAAGTTTTTCTCTTTTTGTAATTTCATTAATATTTTGAAATTCTGTACCATCACCAATCATGATTCCTGTTATTTTGGGATTATTTTTTTGAATTTTCTTAAATACTTCAATGAAGTCATAAACTCCTTTATTTTGGGCAAATCTACCAAGGTAGCAGAGGTCGTATTTTTTTCTTTTATAATCTACGACTTTAACGTTTCGTAACTTAGCAAGACTATTAATTTTCTTTATCTTTTTTCTATCAAATCCAAATTTTAATAGTTTTTTCATTACAAAGTCATTTATTACGATAATTCTGTCAAATGATTTTTTGATTAAAAATAAGGATATTCTTTCTTGAATATTGCTTAAAAATGTAGATATGCTAGCTTTTCTTGGTGAGTCAAGCACAAGATGGTATACATAAACTGACTTTGTGACTTTTGAAGAGCTAAATATTGATTTAATAAATATTGGTAAAGTATCTGTTAAATAGTGGCTTGTTGCTAATAGTGTTGCCTGATCATTTTTTTGAATTTCTTTTAATGGAATTTTTGTTGGTGAAACGATAGATCTATAAAGATATGCAAGGCTGACTGATTTTTTCAGAAAGTTTGGTTCGAAGTACCCTATATTTCTAACACTTCTTAGCTGTTCATATGTATCAAGCAGAAAATCGTTTTGTGGGTGAATAAGACTTACTTCTACATCTTTTTTATTCTCTTTTATCCATTCAATAAGTTGTACAAAATGGACACCGCCTCCGGATTTTGTTTTGCGTGTATTCCCATTTATTGTACAAAATAATTTTTTCATTATTTATTAATCTCTGTCTTTAAAGAGTTAAAGTATTCGGTAACAATTTCGTTATTATTTTTGCTTATTTTTTCTAATGATTTCTTAATAAGATCATAATTACTTAATGAATTCTCAATCTTTTCCTGGATCAAGCCATCTTTAAATTTTTCGTTAATATTTAATCCTTGCTTCTCGAGATTGTGATTTTTCAAAAGTGATTGAACTTTTATGTCGTATTCTAGAGCTACAAATGGAGTATTGGTAATTATTGATAAAATGTTTGTATGAAGGCGTTCCGCTACAACCAAATGTGCATTATTGATTATTTTAATGATATCTTCAACAGAATTTGGTTTAGTTATACTAAACTTAATCGTTTTGTCCATTAATGAAAGTTTTTCTTTTAGCATCTTTAATGTCTTAATATCATCAATTGAATAATCATATTGCATAGGAAGACCAACAAATTCAAATTCTGGATGTTTTTTGTGAACATTAATAATGGATTTTGTCAGTTGATCTATGAAATACTTCCAATTGCTTGGCTTTTCTATGTTTTTGCATAAATTTACAGCTATGGTCTTGGTGCTGTTAGCTTTATTCTCTTTCAATCCAAAGTAATCCTTGTTTAATGCAAATACTGCATCAGGTACTTGGAGCACTTTTTTCTTTGGAACAACAATATTTGCATACTCGAGGGAATTTGTATCTCTGACTGAAATAAAATCACCACACGATAGGATTAATTTTGCAAGGAAAAAACTAAATTTTTTCTTTAAAGGACCAATTCCGATATTGGAAAAAATTAGTTTTTTCCGTGCAATTATTTTTGTATACAATGATATTGCAAGGAGTATGAACAAAACGGAATATCTACTTCTCCCGTACTCTGGATACATTTCTTTGACTATGCTTCCTCCACCAAATATTACAACATCACTGTTATTGATATACTTCATCATCTTTATACGCTCATTTTGAGTGTCAAATGTTTTTACATTAAATTTCTCAGCAGTTTCTTTGGGTGTGTATGAGTTAACAAGAAAATCGTAATTTTCTCTTAATTTATAAAGAAATGTTTCAAGTAATAATTCATCTCCAATGTTTTTTTGACCGTGAGTTCCTAGAAATAAGATTTTCATTTTGGCAGATTGGTTTGATTTATTCATTTTCAATTATTTCTAAAAATTTATTGAAACAATTATTAAATGTTAACGTTTGAGCAAAGATATAAGAGTTTTTTCTAAAAATCTCATAACTTTCTTGGTGATCTTTCATTTCTTGCCAGCATTTTGCCAATTCATTAGGGATATTTCTGTTTGTAACCATACCTGTTATATTGTTCTGGCAGGAGTCTCGTAAGCCGTCTACGTTGTAGACTACGCTTGGAGTGGCGACTAACCCTGCTTCTGTAACGATTAGCCCCCATCCTTCCTTAAGGCTTGTTGCAGCAAGTACATGAGCTTTTTGAAGTAATTCTCTTTTTTGTTCTTCTGAAATAAATCCAAAAAATGTTACATTCTTTGTGAGATTATTATCTTTTGTGTATTTTATTAGTTTATTTTTCTGGAAGTCGCTTCCGCCACCTGCAATCCATAATTTTGCTTCTGGATTGTTTTCAACAAAAACTTTGAATCCTTTAAGTATTTCGATTGGCCTCTTCATTGTCCTTAGACTACCAAGGTAAATAATTGTAAAATTCTTCTCTTTGGGAATGGAACTTTTTATTGAAATCAATGGTTTGGTGTGTGTGGCCATTGGTATTATGTAAATATTTTTATCTTTATGGCCAAATCTCTCCAAATCTGTTTTTGTACTTTCTGAAATTGTGATTAGTTTTGGGCCTTTTATTGCATTTGCAATTGTGGCTAATGGTTCAAGAAGAAAATAGCCAATAAAATTCAGTGGGAATTTGGTTTCGTAAAACCATATTTCTCTTGCAAGTTGATTATAGAATAGATAAAACTTAGCATTTTTGTTAAATAGATTTAGCAGGTATGGGGCTGTATTCACTTCTTCAATAATTATGTCCTGCTTATTTACAAGATTTCTCAAATAGTAGACTATTGCTGCAAAACTATGAATATATCTATTGCGGCCTACTCTAATTGTTTTAACGCCTTCAACGGTTTCTTCGTGTTTAGAACCTGGGTAATTTGAGGTGAGATGAGTCACTTCGTATCCATTCTTTACTAATCGATTCCTTAATTCGGTTGTAATTATTTCTGCGCCTCCTGCTTGAGGGTGGTTTATATCTTTCCAGCTAACCCAGAGAATTTTGTTCTTTTTGGTCATTGTTGAGTCCTATAGTTAGAATGTTCTTCTTGAATAATTAATCTTGTATAGGAACTATTGAAAATTAATATAGCGTGCGAACGTACCCTATAATTTTACTATTTAATGATTAATTTTGCAAATATAAACATCATCAGTTTCCTTTATTTGATAGCATATTTCTGGGTTTATCGGATTGATAAATGTCTCTGATTTTGCATATAGAATTACATCATACTCTTCCTTTGCATCAAATCCAGTTTCTACATCTGCATAAAATACATTTCCGAACGGGTTTTCGATAAAAATGTTGCAAAAATTGAAGTAACTGTGTGAAAAATTTAGTATCAATACTTTGTCATCTTTATCAAGGCTATTTGCAAGATCAATAACTTCCGATGGGTAGTTACATTGTTTGACTTGATTATTGCCATTAAAGAATAGAGTCAGACTGCTTGTGATTAGGAAACATATGCTTCCTAGCAGAATTAAAGTTTTGTTTAGCAATTTTTCATGACCTTTTAATGATGACAGTCCAATTGGGATTATTAGGACATAATATATTGCAATAAATGCCTGAAATTTTTGTGCCTCCCTCATGCCTCGCAGTAATATTGTGTCAAAGAGATTTTCAAATATTACTGAACCTGCGCTAAATATAGTATTTTGACCAAGTGATAATAGTAAAAATATCAAAAATGTTGATATTATTAGGTAGACAAGGCTTTTGTTTGCTGTTTTAGTTTTTGTTGTAGTAGGGTCACTTTTGGCATTAAAAATTGTGATGAGTCCCTGAATAAAAAATGTCAGGTACACGATAGGGATGACTATCCAGAATTTGCTCCATAATTGTTTTGATGTATTAAGTATTCCCTTCTCTACCCAATAACCGTATAGACTGAGTGTATTTATCAATATATTGTAGTATTTATCGCTTCTCGTGGCCCAAATTTCGGCATCAGCAAGCTTTATTGTTTGTGTTTTCTCAATAACTCTATTAAATGTGAGGTAAATTAAGAATATTGAAATAACTGATAATAACGAAAAAACAATTAATTGCTTTTTATTTTCAATAACTAGAGATTTCTGTTTTAGTTTCCTGCCTATTGTTTTAGCAGCAAATATTGCAAATAAAATAAGGTAAATTATAAGGAAAGGTAGAAAATGAGGTGATATGAATACGATAAGTAAAGAAAGGGATAATATTTTAATATAACTTTCAATATTGAAAATGTTTCCTGTTATCAATTTCCACGAAGTGACAAGCATAAGTGGGGTTATTGCGTAAGCTATTAATATTCTATCGTGTCCTAATATTAAACGATTTACGAAGAAAGGATTTAATATGCTAAATGTTGCCGCGATAATATTTAATAAAAGATTTTTTTGATTTTTAACGCTTTTAAAAAAGTCATTAAACGAGAAATAGTAAGAAATGTAGCAACCAAACATTATTAATGAAAAGTATATTCTTGACTCGTACACGATTCCAATATATTTGCTGAAGATACAACGAATTGCTGATATTATTGCCCAATCATATTCTTTCGTGTTGTAAAAAGTCTGGTAGAACGGCTTGGAATCATAGAAAGGTCGATTTGTTGCAAAAAACAGTGGCTTTTCTGGCATTGGTATCCAAAGTGTGAAAATTACCAGAGCTATCGGAATTGCTATAGAAGCTATTGTTAAAACCAATGACAGAATATCCAGTTTTTTATTTTGTTTTTCTTGTTTTTGTTTCTTTTTTTTCATTGATTAATGCAACTAATAAAATGATTATTGGGAAAACCAGGAGATCTGTTGATCTTACAACGCTTGTTATGATTCGATTTGTTTGGTTATCTTTTTCTTCCGTCGAAAAACTAAATTCGACCTCAATTCTATTGTCATTGAGCCTTTGTGGTATTGCAAGATATTTCGTGTTGTTAAGGTAAACTGAGAAACTTTTGGTTTTTATGTCGTACCAGCTAACATTTTGAAAAACTTGAATTGCTAGTTTGTTAATTTTCAAACTTTTGCTAGATTCAAGGTTGATATTCTTGTCTGTTTTTATAATGAATTCTTCATTATCTTTACATGAATAAGTAAGCTCAGCCTTAAAACTAAGTCCTTGGAGCACTACAGTCTTGTTATCTCCTTTTGGTAAAGTAAATGATAACTCCTCGGGCTTTGAGGTTAATGTTAATGGATTATTGCCTAATGTAAAAAATAGTACAGTAGAAAGCAAAATAATTGAAACAAGTATTGAAATAATGTACTTCATATGAATTCAATCTTATGCTGTAGTACTAATTTCTGCAAGTATTGTTTTGATAGAAATTGTGGATCTATTGTTGTATTTTTTGTATGCATTTCTAAAGCGTGATAAGTACCCTACATACGCAGTATCTATTGCCATCTGGTAACTTACTTTGATAATTGTCCTAGGATTAATCCCTGAATCTAGGTTTTTGTGTAATTCTACTGGCGTAGATATCACTTTGTTAAATCCGTTGTCTAGTGAAGCTTTTAATAATTCTACATCAATCGCGTATCCTCTGATTGTTAATTTGGGGAGAATTGTTGTTACAACTTCTCTTTTGAAAAGCTTAGCTCCTGTTTGTGTATCTCCAAACTTTAACCCTACAAAAAGATATGAGACAAAAACAAATCCTGAACTGATAATTTTGCGGAAAATACTGCTTTTGAATTTCGAATCCTTATGATATTTGTCGGCAATGGCAATATCGTATCCATATTTTGTTAATTTATCGTATTGATCAGCAATAACATCAGGATTTATCTCTCTGCCATAGTCAAGAAAGCCTATATGTTTGCCTTCTGCATGGGCCATACCTTTCACAAGGCCGAACCCTTTACCTTTGTTGTATGTGTTATATAGGATTTTAACATTTGGTATATTTGCGCTTTGAAGCCTTATCATTTTCTGTTTTATTATGCTGTGCGTAAGTACACCGTCAAATACGTAGATGAGCTCAAATTGGGTTTTATTACCTAGCTTTGATGCTAACCTTTGTATTTTGTATTTTGCATCCTGTATTGGGTCGTCAATCTCTTTGTATGTAGGTATGACTATTGATATATCCATTGAGTATCAAAAAAAAGTTACTTGTATCGGGGCTATTTTTATCCTAGAAAAGGGAGAATATCTATCGATATTCTCCCTTCTTTTTACAAATTTAGTGATCTTGATCTAAAAAGCTATAAATTATTCCTTGCTCTTGCTTCCTGAGAAGAAGATTAACCCACCAACTACTAATGCTACTAACACTGCAAGTATAACTAAGAATATTGTGAGGAAGTTTGAACCTTCTTTTTCTTTTGTTTCATCTTTCTCTGTATTATTTTCTTCCTCTGGTTCCTCTTCTTCCTGAGTTTCTGTGTTCTTCTCTGCTATTGAATAATTTGTTGAAAGCTCTTCGACATCAACTTCATATCTTCTATATTTAATATTGTCAATTGTTACTGTGTTATCGCTTGTCAATGTATCATTATTCCAATCAGCCAAAGTATCTGAATAGAAAAATCTCAAATCATAATTTGCTAAATCTCTATCTGTCATCCATTCGTCTGCGACAATAGTTTTAAGTACTTTTTCACTTAAATCATTGTCATCAAAACCTTCAATTTTGATCTCACAAACATCATAAATATTATCTAAATTTTCTGTTGGTTTTTCATTTGGAACTTTTTCTAAGTCTTCTGATACCTTTGATATTACATATACTTTACCTTCGGCATCATTCTTAAATTCGAGCTTCAAGTTGTAAAAGCTTTTGCAAAGTCCACCTTTGCTACCATCAAGGATAAATATATTGCCAGCTTTTGCGTCAATAGAGAATACTCCATTTGCATCTGGTTTGAGTTCTGTCTCTGCACCTAAAACTTCTCCATCATCTCCTCCTTGGTTACCAGCTCCTGGATTACCATTGTTTGGTGGCAATGGTTGTCCATTTGTAACTGCTGCGACTGGTGTAACAAAATATGATCCAGCTACAACGAAGGTTATCAAAGAAGCAATAAGTCTTTTAATTCCTTTGTTCATTTTTAATGTTTATTAATTTAATGTAAAATTAATGACAATTTTCTAAACGATATTTTACTATATATTATTTTTTTGGTAAAGGCCTTTTTTGTATTTCTTATACTTATGAATAAATCTATCACACCCAAAACATTAAAAAGTTTATCTAGGAACATATCAATTAAGTTTATTACTGACTTGTTTTTTTCTTCTGGATTAAATCTTTTATCTGGTGTTATAAATTATTTTTTCAATATTGTCGTTGTTCAGAATTTATCTAGAGAATCCTTTGGTGTTTTCAGTACAATGATTAATCTTGTATACCTAATTCAAATTCCTGCAAGTACAATTTCTATGGTTATTACAAAGAAAGTCGCATATAACCTGCAGTATAATTTGTCTTCCTTCAAAATCAAGTATGTTAGGTTCTTTTATATTTTGGCTGTAGCTTTGAGTATTTTGATTATTTTTTTGTCTCCGGTTCTTGTGATGATTTATTTTCTGAAAGGACTAAACGTTTCAAATATCTGGATTTTGAGCCTAGTATTGTTTGCTTCTATAATTTCTCCTGTTACTAAAGGTTTTCTGCAAGGATTGCAAAAACTAAAACTTGTGAATATTCTTTTTTTTTCTGAAACGATTTTGAAGTTTCTTTTAGGTATTGTCCTGGTGAAAGTCAGCGATTCTCCTGATCTTGCTATTGTTGCTTACGGTATTCCTATGATTATTACATCAATTCTTTTCTTACCTACGGTTAAATTTGATAAGAATAAACAGGAACCAATCGGTCTAAATTTAAATCTTAATGATTTTCTATATACCTTTATCTCCTTATTCTTAATTAATTCTTTTTTTACTCTGGATGTCGTTTATGTAAATGAGAATATAAAATCATCATATTCAGCATTAACTCTCATTGCTAAGATAATTTTTTTTGGTTCAACAACGTTTGCATCTGTATTGTTTGCTAATTTGTCAAAAAGAGCTAATAGGAATAAAAAATTGCAGCTACTTTTCTTTTCTGTCGCTCTGAACTTAGTTTTGGGATTTGGTTTGTGTTTGATGTTTATATTCTTTAAGGAGGAAATGGTTAGATTGATGTTTAAAGGATTATATGATGAAGTTTCCAAATATGTTATTGTATTTAGTTTTGTTGTTTCTCTTTACTCATCTGTATATTTATTGGTTCAATTTTTAATTGCCAGAAAAGATATGTATCATTTCTTTATTTTGGGAGCAATCTTTTTATTACATTTCCTGTTATTCACTTTTAACAATGTCACACTGGATAATGCTGTTTTTAATCAATCTATAACATATGCAGTATTATTTATTTTTATGTTTGGAGCATTTATTATTCGTGAACTTTGTTTTTTTAAACATAAAGAACCTCGTGAATAGATCTGAATGTATTTATGTATGTGAACTTTTTGTGACTATTTAATAACTCAATTTGCAGTATTGATGATCCTTTCGTACGAGGATTATGCGTTTTGGCTTAATAACGAAACATGAGATTACTCAACAATATTTTGGTGTGTTTTAAACGTCTATTATGCAGGCTATACTTTATATTTAAAATTGAAATTTGTACTTAATTTGAACTTCTCCTCAAATCTATCTTTTAATGAGTATATACATCCACAATAATTTTGTTTGTAGAATCCAGTGGTAGTGATTTGGTCTTCAAATTTAGGTAATTTTAAAAACTCCACTGTTTTCTTATTGTTTTCTTGCAGATTTTGGCTTAAATCTCTTCCTATCTTATTAATCTGATCCTCATTTTGATAATGACTTGTTAGCAGTGTTGTAGAGAATAGGCTAAAATTTTTTGATGTTGCATATTCAAATGATCTTGTGAGCCTATAATTCCAACATTTTTCACATCTTGAAGTATCTTTTAATTGAGTATCCTTTTTATTAATGACATTACGAAACCAGTCTTTAGGGCTCCAGTCTTCAATATTTAGTTTTAAATTAAACTTGTTTGCAATAAATTTTGCGGCTTCAAGTCTTGCGAGATATTCTGTTCTTGGGTGTATATTGCTGTTTGAAAAGAATAGTTCAACTTCTGAAATTTTTTTGTTGCCTTTTAAGGATTCTATTGCTTTGAATGTGCATTCAGCACAACAACAGTGGAGTAATAATCTCATTGTTTTAAGTTAATAATATGATTTATGTATTTGATTTGAGGTTACTCCTCTGCTTCCTCATTTTCTTCGTCCTCGTCGATAAACTCTTCCTCCTTTATGATATTCATCGGTTTTCCACAGCAGGTTAATTTTCCAAACCCTTCTTTTATAATAGTGACTTCCTGTCCGCAAATTGAACAGGAAAAGATATCTCCAATTAAAGCTTTTTCTGTATTTTGGCCATCTGTTTCGATCTCGCTCATGATACGATTGTGTTATAATTATAATATTAATTTAACCTATACTATATCAGAAATCATTAATACTCCAAGGAGTACCATAGCAAATCCGATTATTATGCGCATCAAACCCTTATTGTTGTTTTTCCAAGCCTGAACTTTTTCTGAAGATAATCCAAATGTAGAAAGAAGCAAGATTATTATTAGTGGTAATACAAAAATAAAGTTATAGATTGCTAAATATAGGTATCCTTTCACTTGCATTTGTGATTTTGACATCATTCCAAGGATTGCAAAGTAAACAAAACCTGAACATGGTAGTTCAAAAAGTGCAACAATTGCACCTAAGGCTATTGCTGCAGGGATGGTTGCTTTTCTTATGTAATTTTTAATATGTGGTGATGCTGCCCTTGGTATTGCAAGTAACGGTTTTTGTGAATTTCTAATCCCATCGTATATATCAATAACTCCAGCAATTAATACTATACCGCCAAGGATTTTATAAATTATGTCTAAAAATGGTATTTTAGTAATGATATTTAGGATTCCAATTCCCGCAAGATAATACGATACAAAAACCATAAGAATATATGTGAATCCTATTGCCAGCATTTTCTTCTTTGGGACTTTCAGATTTGCAAGAAACGTTATCATGAAAACCAAAACTCCTATCGCACAAGGGTTTATTGAATCTGCAATAGCGGCTGTGACTAGTGTAATAAAGGTGACATTTTCCATATATATTTCTTTTTATTTTGTGAAATTTTAATTAAAAAATACTTTTTCGAATCTCCATTCTTAATGAATTTTTAGCACTAAATCTTAATCTTTTATTAAAATGTTATCAAGCTTTCCTTTATTAATGTAAATTATCTTGTCAAATAGGTCACTATCCGATTCATCTTGAGTAATGTTGATGAATGTTTGTTTAGGTCTATGCTTAATGGTTTTCTCAAGTATTGGTCTTCTTGAAAAACTGTCAATCTGAGTTAAACTCTCATCAAAAATTAGTACAGATCTGTCATGATAGATTGCTCGTGCAATTGCAATTCTTTGCCAGTGTCCTGATGAAATATCCATACCGTTGCTGAACAATTTGCCAAGCACTTGAGAATCCTTCATCCCATATTCTTTTAACCAATCATCAAGGCCTGTAATTTCTAATGCTTCCTCGTACAATCGTCTATTAAATAGTCTTTCTGGTTCGGTAAGAACAATATTTTTTCTAATGCTGAACGTGTATTTAACATAGTTTTCAAAAACCATAGCGAGCTTTTCTTTTAATTCGCCTCGTTCAAGATTTTTTATGGAAATATCATCGATAAAAATGTCTCCAGGGCCAATCTGATATAGTCCACATAGAAGTTTGGATAATGTACTTTTCCCTGAGTTGTCATGACCAATTACTGCGACTTTTTCACCTGGGTTGATTATAAAAGAAATATCTTCGATGGCGGAAGCGCTGCTATTTGGATATTTAAAACTAACATTTTTGAATTCAATTTTGGGTGTATCCATATTATTTAATTGTTGTGAGCCAGAAAAAACGTCGCCAAACCCCTGGTATTCCATTAGATCAAAATAATCTTTAATATACAGTGTATTATTTTTTAGCATTAATATTTGCCAGATAACATTCCAAGACGCCCCGTAAAGATTATCGATGTAATCAAAAAGGTATTTGAATGTACCTATCGAGTACTTATCAATAATCGCTATTGGAACAAGAGCTAGCTGAGCGAGACGCCTGAGTGAGCTTCCAATCCAGCTCCATACAAAGGAAACAATTTGTCCTTCCTTATTAAGTTTGGTTTCTTCTCGGATAAAAGACGAAGATTCTCTTTCAAAAGATTTATGAAAGAATTTGAACCCGTTATCGACTCTTAACTCTGCGAAGTTTGCAATGTCTGTTGCCTGTCTTGATAAGTAGTCAATGAACTTTCTTTTTTCAGTGTTCTTATCCCTGTATTCTTTTATCTTTTGATTCTCATTGAATCTGAATATTGCTTCGGGTATGACAAATAACGCAATTACTAGGCCCCAAATTGACATTTGAGTGACAATGACAATAGCTGAACTGACTAATCGTATTGATTGGTAAAGTATATCTGTAACCTTTAAGTATGTATCCCAAATTGTGTCCAATGAGTAATTGGGAACTCTGGATTGTACTAGATTTTGAAATTTAGTTTGTTCCACATCCTGGAGATTTAGTTGCGCAAATTTCTTTATGCATTTTACTTTATATTTCTGAATAAACTTGTCATAAAGATGTTGTTGAAAATATTCGTTGAATTTTGTGATCGCTGTTGATACGAATTCTATGAAAATTATTATTATGAATATTTTGCCGATTTCTGAGCTAATTATTGATTTGAGGCTATGATCTTTTGTGTTTAATATGAAGTTTGTTATGGAATCAAGGAGTTTACCCATCACCAAAATCTTACAGATATCCAATAGAGATCTGATGTTTGTTAAAACTGGGTATAAAATCCCCTCAAATTTATTTGCGGAAATAACTTCTTTGACTGCCTTATATACTAGTTTGATAGATGAATTTTCTTTTGACATTATTTTTATGAAAATGTTGGTCCTTTAGAGTTTCTCACCAAAATGAAATAGATATATCTGTTTCTCATAAGATATATTGTTTCTTGTTATTTATCAATGGTTATCTTTTGCAAATATTCAAAAATGCTTCTTGCTGCTAGGGCTGCTTCTCCTGCTGCTGTTACGATCTGGGCATATTTATTGGATGCTGTTGTAATATCACCTGCAGCCCAGATTCCCTCAGTGGACGTTGCTTGGGTCTGATCTACCACTATGTAATCTTCGTCATCCAGTTTGATGTTTAGCTGTTTTGGTATTGTTGGATCTGGGATAGCCCCAATTTCAATGAATAAACCATCAACAACAATGTTGTTGCTCGAGTTAAACTTGGCATCAATGTCAATTGATTCTAGTTTATCTCTACCATTAATTGCGATTACATTTGTATTAAACAATACTTCAATATTTTTCGCTTTGTGAACTTGATCAATCCAAGCCTGTTCTCCCCTCAGCTTTTCTCCTCTATATATTTGATATACTTTTTGGGCGATTTCTGAAAGGTATATACTTGATGAATTTGCTGCGTCTGAACCACCAATAACTGCGACTACTTTGTCTTTGTAAAAAGGTCCGTCGCACGTGGTGCAGTATGTCAGTCCTTTACCCATGAACTTATCCTCTTCTTTTAATCCTAGTTTTCTCCTTTTCTTGCCTGTTGTAATCAATAGAGTTTTTGAATAAAAGCGCTTCCCTGACGCTGTGCTAACTTCATATAATTTGTCTAGTTTAGCTACTTTCGTTACTGTATCTAGTTGAATTTCTGCACCTAAATCTTTTGCATGGTCATTGAACTTTTGGGCTAGTTCAAAGCCTGATATTGATCTTATTCCTGGATAGTTCTCAATTTTATGAGCTTCTGAAGCTTGTCCACCAACAACATTTCCAATAATCAAGTTGGTCACTTTGTATCTGGATAAATATATCGAGGCTGTATATCCAGCCATACCTGTTCCTATCACAATGCAGTCGAAGATGGTGTTATTCTCAGGCATTAGTTTCAAATTCATAACTTATTTGAAAATTCATTATATATTAATGATGATAAATATCAATTTGTGTTGATTTCTCTATCTATCTTAATGTTTGGTATTATTCTTTCCGTATATTTATGTTCTATTTTTATTATTCTTCTGAGATTGACTGATCTTCAATACTGTTTTCTTCTGGAATATCAATCCAATAATCATATCCAAGAGTCGCATAATATGTAAGGTTCTTTGATACTTTGTAAACTCGGTTATCCCCGTCTTTTCTTATGTAGCATGAGTTTGTGCTTGCTGTTTTTCCGACGTAAAAGGAATCAATTATATCTCCATTCTTATCAAAATACTTTACCAAAATGCCCGTATCCTCATCTACCCAGAATTTTGAATGATTATCTTTATTTGTAGAAACTATATCTTGTACAGTTGCCTGGTTTGAGATTTCAATAAAACTAGAGATATTTGAATTATTTGCTTTTTGATTATCGAGTGTCCACACTCCATCTTTGTTTTCCAAGGTAATTTTATTGAAATTTTGGGAGTCATTATTATCAAGTTCTTCATTTATTGTCTGTCCTGCGGCTTGTTGTTCCTGTGTAACCCACTCCGGTGTGATTATTTCTATTTTAGTAACGTTTTCTTTTGTAATATTCTCAAACTCAAATGGATTATCAATTTTCGGAGTGTTATCTTTCTTGTTCTGAACAATAACGACTATCGAAAAAATTATTCCTAGTGAGATTATTATTGCCAGAAGAAGATTTGCTATAGATTTATCTTTCATTACAATTCCTGTTTATATTTCTTTTTTGTTTTTTGATTTCTTGTTATCACAACAACCGTTCCTACTGAAAGAATTATTACTGCGATTCCTATGATATTGCCATATCTGAGAATATTTGCTTGCCAATCAGCCGTGAAGAGTAACGGTGAGGCAGATGTATTCTTTTGTCTTATTTCTGCTAATTTTGAATTTGATGATAACCAATCAACAGTGTTTACACCGAGTTGTAGGTTATCCTGATTTGCCTGTACTGTGGTGTCGGAAAGGATTTCTGAGTTACCTATGACGACAATGCGCTGTGTCTTGTTGTCAACTTTTTTTGTTACACTTACTGCCAGTGTCAACTCTTGCATTTGGTCTTCTGTTGGGGATGGCGTAACGTCTGGTGTTATTGAATATACATCAGTCTGGTAATAAGAACTAGCTGATGTCTTGAGCAATGGTGTCACTTCAACATTATCTGTATCTGTTATTTTAATACTGCTAGGCCATCTTGTTGTTATTGAAGATAAACTTGAAGTAATTGGAGAATCTTTTGATGGTAATGCTATTGTCCAAAATGGATAATAAAATATATAAGGTTGATCTCCGCTTGAGAATGTTACGATCTCATTATATTCTAAGTCGTAAACAAGATTTTGCTCTACTTCAATCCCATAATCTTCGAAAAAATCATACTGACTGTTTTCGTTTAGTGTTGCAGTTATGCTTTGCTGATTGACTGTCACAGGGTCAATTAGTGCTAACATTGATCCACCTTGATCTAGATAGTCAAAAATAACCTGTTTTTCTTCTTCGGTAAATTCACTTGTTGTCCCAGCAAGTATTATTGCATCTATATCTTCTGGTATTTGGATTGGATTTGAAGTTTCTGTATCCTCCCCTGTCTGCCCTGAAATGTTTATAGTTGTTACTTCATACTCTCCATCCAATAGATTTTTAAATAATGTGTAATCATAATAAGGTGAATGTGTTGATTTGTCTTCGATAAAAGCAACGATCTTTTGATCATTACTGGTGAGTTGAAGTATTTTGCTTGTAAGGTCATATTCGAGAGAAGATGTATCCTGGATGAACGGAATTACTTCAGTTTCATCAACGTATGAAATTAATATGCCAAGATATCCTTTCTTTACTGATATCTCATCATTTGTCATAACATTGTATTCGACTTGAGTAATGCCTTTTTCCAGTGCTTCTGTTTCTACGTCTGAATCTTTATCTGGGTATTTGTAAGTGACATTTACTTTCCCGTTAGAGTAGTTTTCATAATCATTAAGCATATCTCTAACCTCTCGATATTGACTTTGAAATTGAGCTGGAACTTTTGAAGATGCGTATACTGTTATATTAATTATGTCATCTGCGTTTGAGATAATGTCTTTGGTGGATTGAGATAATGAGTATTTTTTACTTTGCGTAAGGTCAATTCTACCAGGGATGAATTGACCGATAACTGCAACACATAAAACAAGTATGACAGAGAGTGATATTCCAAGGCGTAAGTTCTTAAATTCCTTTGTACCTGTACTGTATTTATTTCGCACAAAAGGTAGATATGCAGCGATTAAAAATGCTACACCCAGAGATATAAGATAAATAAACGATTTGAAATCAATAATTCCCCTACTTAGTGATTGGTAATGTGTATAGATGCTTATTCTTTCGAGAACTTGTCCCATTTCAAGAGGTACGGTCTCTGTTATCATTGAAGTTCCCATGAGTATCAATGCAGTTGTAATGAGCATTGATACTAGTAATGCTCCTATTTGATTTTTAATTATGGATGATACAAAGGTGCCAATTGCTGTAATTGTTGATGCAAGGACTAATATTGCAAGATATTGACCGATTACTTGACCCCAATCTAGTTTTCCAAATATTGAAAGCGATAGTGCAGATGGAACTGTTGATAGAACTGCTAATGCTACGATAATCAAATTTGAAAGGTATTTACCTATGAGGAGTTGGACTTCAGTTATTGGCTGTGTTAAATAGAATTCTATTGTTCCGTCAATATTTTCTTGGGATAGGGTGGACATTGTCACGGCTGGAATCAAGACAATAAACAACCATGGAATATTATCGAGTAAGGGTCTAAGATCAACAAGCCGAGTCTGCATTAATGAATAAAAAAAGAAGAATTCAAGTACAACTAAACAAACGGCGATTACAACGTAAATTGCAGGGTTGGAAAATTGTGCAGTTAATTCTTTCCTAACAATTTCAAAAATGATTTTTGCCGAATTTGATATTTTTCCAAGTTTCAATTTACTTAAAATTGACGAAACAAAACTAAAATCAGGTTTGGGTATCCTTATTGTCTGTTGTTTTGAAGTCTGTTTCTTTTCAGCTTTATTTTTGGTTGACAGCTTGTCTTGATTATTGTTTGATTTACTTTTGTTTTGGATTTTAGCTTTGTTCAAATTTTTCTTTTTCATAAATTGATGAATTAATTATTTTCTTTTGTAAGGCTGTAAAACACGTCCTCAAGAGAGTCAACTTTTTCATTTATCTTGTAGACTATCCATCTGTTTGCTGCAGTAATTTCTCCAAGCTCTTTGTAGAAGTTTTTATCTGCTTTTGTTGCTAATTCAAATAATTCGATATTGTTTTGGCTCTCTATTTTTTTTACAATTTTTACTGTCTGAATTTTTTTGAGTTGTTCTTCGATATTTTTTCCCTCTGCACTGAATTCAACGATTTCTGAATCTCTATTTGTTAGTGTTTTCTGATCTCCATCTGCAACAATCTTTCCATTATTGATAATTACAATACGGTTGCACATTGCTGAAACTTCTTGCATAACATGAGTACTAATGATAATTGTCTTCTCTTGGCTTATGTTTCTCACGAGTTTCCTGATTTCATTTCTTTGATTTGGATCAAGTCCTTCTGTTGGTTCATCTAGAATCAAAATTTCTGGATCGTGAATAAGAGCTTGAGCAAGACCAACTCGTTGTTGATATCCTTTTGATAATTGACCTATGGGTCGATAGTAAACATCTTCTAATCCTGTCTGCTCAACAACTTTATCAATGATATTTTGATCTATTGGTATCTGTCTTAATCTGAGAACAAGCTTTAGCAGCTCCTCTACCAACATAGATTTATAGATTGGATTGTTTTCTGGCATGTACCCTATTATCTTCTGTATTTCCTCGCTATTTTCTTTCATATCTTGGCCTTGTATTTTTATTGAGCCTTTGTCTGGAAATAAGTAACCTGTAATCATCCTCATTGTAGTTGATTTCCCTGCTCCATTAGGGCCGAGAAGACCAAGGATCTCACCCTTGTCTATTGATAGACTGATGCCGTTTACTGCGTGAATGGGTCCAAAACTTTTGTATATGTTTTTGATTTCAATCATTTGATAAGAATATTTCTATGAGTTATTCTAGGATCATCAGTAGAATATCAAATTTTTATGTACATTTGCAAGTTATTGCTAGTTTAGTAATGAAAAGTTAATGATTAATATGTAAGTTTATGATTAATCTCAAATAAAAATGTCAGCCAGTAACAAAGATAATGAGAATAGAAAGGTTCTCTACAAAACACTTCGAATTTCTCATGTGAATGAAAAGGGCTTTGGTGTAGCCTGTTTTGAAGGTGTGATTTACTGGGTATTGAATGCACTACCCGGAGAAGTGGTGGAGGCGGTTGTAATAAAGAAAAAGAAAAAGATCAGAAGATGCTTAGCCATAAAGATTATAGAAAAATCTAAACATCGAATCGAATCAGTGTCCGAATGTTACTTGTCCACTTCGTGTTGGGAAATTATGAGCTTCAAATATGAGAATCAACAGAAGGTTGAACTTGTTCGTAGGTTGTTCAAAAATATTGCGGATGTAGATCTTCCTGATTTTGAAATTTCATTTGACGAAAATAGATTTTCGTATAGGAATAAAGCCGAATTTTCGCTATTTTACGATTATGACAATAAAATATGGGAATTTGCATTTTTCAATCGGGATTCTCGACGAGGCAAATGTCCGATTTCGAGATTTAGTTTGATTTCAGACTCGCCTAATCGAGCTGCGACAAAATTATTGTCTTTTATTAACGGATTAGCTGTTGAATCAGGAAAGTTAAAATCTGTCTTGGTTAGATATAGTAATTTTACTAAAGAAACAAATTTGGCTCTTTATGTTAAGGACGAGGAATTTTCATACAAAAAAGAATTCAAGGAGTTTTTTAATAATCTAAAAGATAGTTCAGATAAAGTATGTGGACTGCATGTAATTTATTCAGATCCAAAAAGTCCAGCAAGTGTCTCGACAAAGATTTTGTATTCATTCGGACAAGAGTGGTTGTCCGAATCTTTGCTTGGCAAAATATTTCGTTATCCTTACTATGGATTTTTTCAGATAAATCCTAATATGTTTGAGTTTGTATTGCATGATATGCGAGAGCTTGTATCTTGTGTAAATACGATGGAAAGAAGGCGTTGTAGCGATATATATTCCGGGGCTGGAAGTATTGGAATCTCTCTGGCTGATCTTTTTGGTAGCGTTTTGGGAGTTGATAGTTTTACTGATTCTCAAAAGTACTCTCTTCAAAACGCAAAGAATAATGGTGCTAATAACTTTGAGTTTATTGAAGGTCTTGCAGAGAAGCTTTTATCTGAAGAAGAATTAAAGAAATCAGATTTTATGATCTTTGATCCTCCACGGCCTGGTATTCATCCTAAATTGATGAATTCAATTCTAAAGGTATTACCAAAGAATATTCTTTATTTATCGTGTAATCCTGCAACAATGGCCAGTGATTTTAATTCGTTAAAGAAGTTGTATCAGATAAAGTTCTTCAAAGTATTCAATTTTTATCCTTGTACCCCACATGTTGAGTGTCTTGCCTATTTTCGCAAGGTCTAGACGGTTATCTTTTTTGACGGTTTCCACAAAAAAGTTTAAGCAAAGTTTTAGCAAAAAATGATTAATGGATTCGAGTGGAAATTTATTAATTAAAATTGTAAAATAAGAAATTCTTACTTAAATATTAAAAAAGTATGAACTCTCTCAGCGACAGTCCTTCTAAAGATATCAATTCTATTCTTGTTTCTGATGGTAAAGACAGAATTTTCTGGGTTGTTCTTTCTTTTATATTCGTTGTACTTATTTCTGCGTCAGCGGTGCTGGCTTTTTTAAATTTAGAAACCAAGAAGCCAGATATTTCAGACAATAATGGTAATGGTTCTTCAGAAGAGGACATTTCTCAGCCAAATTCAGGTAAGGATTCACAGAACAGCGGTTCTTCTCAAAGTGTTGATGACAGTAGCGGTAAGGTCGCTGGTGTTTCTGATGAAGAAACACAAACAGGTATAAGCGAGGATTACAATACGATGTATGATGATTCGGACGTTGTAGAGTACCAGGGATGGCCGAATACCATGCCTGTTGATGTTCCAATATTTCAACAAGGAAGTGTAACGTCTAGTAAATCATTTTCTTCTGACTTTACACCAGGAACTTCCTGGATTGTCAATTTGTCAGGTGTTAACTTCGGCGCAAATGAAATATATGCAGATGAGCTTATAAATGCCGGATGGAATGTTCAAGAGAATAGCGAAATAATGGGAACTTTTACGCTTGTGGCAAAGTTATCTTCATATACCTTAACATTCAGTTATTATTCTTCGGACAATACTGGTGTAATAATTGTTAACAATCTTAGTATGTAATATTATATACCCCCAGACGGTATATTATGGGATCTATTGTCCACCCGTTTAGAGTGATTTTGTCAATTTAGACATATCTTGATTTTGAATTCTTTCAATGATCTCCTCTGCTATCTTTTTGGTGTTTGTACGAGAGATTTCCTTCACTTTTTCAGAAGCTTTATTTGAATACTTTGCTATTTTTTTGCTCGTTTCTGTTATGAATTTCATAAGTGTTTTGGTTGAATTTCTTCCTGTACTAGCTTTGATATCTTTTTCACAACCAATCAATAATGCATAATAAAGCTTGAATAATAAGAACTTTCTTGCAGTGAATCTATTATCAATCTCAACTAGTTTTTTAATTTTTAATTCTAGACAAGCTTGCTGTAAGATTTGATTGATATTTTCTTCAATATTTTGAATTCTTTGTTGGATGAATAAAGAAATAGTTTTCTTTAGAAGCTTCTTTTTGCTCCTAAAGTAAAGATATATTGAACCTTTAGCAATTCCTGCATTCTTTGCGATATTTTCAATATTGAAGTTCTCTAATCCTTTTTGATTGATTACTTCAGCTGCAGATTCAATGATTTTGTTTTCTGTTATGATTTTCTTTCTTATGATAAATGCCTCTATTTCAACTTTTTGGGGCATTTTTGATATAGCCGCTATTATAGGTTATGATGACCAACTAGTCAATTAAACGCTTTTTATTAAAAAAATATTGATTAACAATTTTGCAATGTAATAGATGATGGATTGTTAACTATTGTTGGATAAATTCTATTGTATTTCCGTCTGGATCCTTTATTGAAAAAGTTTTACCCCAAGTCTTTTCGATTAATTTACTTGATATCCTTACGCTTATGGTAGAGTATTTCCGAAATAACTTGTCAATTTCCTTTGTGTCTATACAACAAATTTGTTTTCCTGGTTGTTTTTGTTGCGAATTTGATTCGGACAAATCTAGAAATGGTCCTGATTTACATTTGTTATCAGTTATGAGCTCAATGTATTTACCATCATCTCGATTTATCTCAAACCCTAATTTCAGGTAAAAACGCTTTGATATTTCTATATTGGAAACGTAAAATACTACACTTCTAAGTTTCATTCTTTTTGATAATATTAATTTAAAAAACGATTAAAATCTTTACTAAAAACTAAGAAACTTTATTGAACTGGGGCTTATATAGAATCTAAACTTATTCGTATGGCCTTTTAATCTTTTGCTAATGCCCACTCTCTCGCTTGTGTTAATGAATTTTTCATTAATGTTTATCCCTACATCTTCAATGAAAAGCTTATCTTTTGTCAAATCCTCTCCATACAAATCTGAAGTAATGCTAAATGATTTGCAAAGATTACCTGGGGATTTTGTTAGATCCAATTTATTCTTAATGTCTTTCTCATAGTTGTTTTTCATCAACTTGATGCCTTTGGTAGGAATAACCGCTCGGATGAATACCACTTCTGGAATATTTTTCTTGTTTACTACTGCAGCAAACTGGTAATGAATGCCATAAATCAAGTAAATATAGGCAAATCCACCGATTCCATACATAATTTCAGTTCGTCTGGTCCGTTTGTTGCCGTGTGATACTTGATCAATTTTAGCGGGATAGGCTTCAACGTCAGAAATTATACCTTCTACTGGACCCTGATTAGTTGAATGAATAAGTTTTTTACCAAGAAAGAGGGGTGCTATTTGTAATGCTGGGTTTTGATAAAAATCTCGGGTTAGCTTCATAAATTCAGATGGTCTCTAGTCTGGTCTCTAGACCGAGACTCAGCTTCATTAAAATTTAATACCTTTTTTCAAGTTTTATCTCGATATTCTAACATTTTATTATTCATCATTTCCAGGATGATAAATAGGATATTGTTTTTGTTGTTTGTCTTCAATAAACTTCTCGTTTTAACTTTTAAATCAACCCAGACTGAGACTCGGTCTTTATCTGAAATACACGTACGGCATAATCTTATCTACTTGAATCCTCTGGCTTAGCAGGTCCGAATAAAACTGTATCTTGTTTATGGACCTTAGTGCAATAATCTTTTTTGCCGTTTCAGGACCAATTCCTGGAATTTTTAATAAATCAAAATATCTTGCGGTGTTAATATTCATCGGGAAAATCTCTGGGTGTGCTTGAACCCATAGGGTTTTGGGGTCGTCAGTTTCAAATAAGAATCCATCGTTATCAAGTGGTATTTCATCGGGACTAAATTTGTAAATCCGCATCAAGAAATCGGATTGGTACAAGCGATGCTCTCGTGTCAATGAAGTTGACGGTTTTTCTTCGAGTGGAGTTTGATCTACAGGTCTAAATGCTGAGTAGAAAACACGCTGCAGTTCAAATTTATTGTAGAGCAATTTAGTTGATTTTATAATATCCTTGTCACGTTCTTCTCCTGCTCCGACTATGAATTGTGTTGTTATGCTTGGCACTCTATTTTGGGTTGTTTTTAGCAATTGAATTTTTTGATGAATTAATGAAAATGTTGTTAATATATCATTTTCTAAATGTTTTTCAGGTGAAAGAAAATGCAGATCTTTTTCTGTCGGAGCTTCAATGTTTACGGAAACTCTATTAGCAAGTTTTAGTGTTTCATCTATGCAATTACTTGCTGCTCCGGGCATGATTTTTAAATGTAGGTAACCTTTGTACTTAAATTTCTCTCTTAGTATATGAGCCGTATCAAGTAATTTGGTCATTGTTGTGTCAGGATGTCCGTCAATTGCAGAAGATAAAAATAACCCATCAACCAATCTTCTTGAAAATGCTGATTCAAACGCTTTTGCCATCTCTAAGGGTGAGGCCTCAGCTCGAGGTGTTGATCTATCTCTTCGAAATGCACAATACTTACAATTCTTCACACATTTGTTGGATTGGAGAACCTTAAATAAGCGACAGACATTATTTCCTGCGACTTTAGCATGATATACGCCAGGAATATCTGTTGTTTTGCCAAAATCTTTTGGTCCGCAAGTATCATATTGTGCATTTGGTCCAAGAATCGAAATTTTTTCGTAGAGGTTCATGCTTTTAATGTACCGAATAAAAGCCGAATAGTCAAGGTGCTAAAGTAGACCGAGTCTACCTTTGTGTTACAACGACAGTCAAACTTGAACTCTACTTGCTAGTTGATTGTCACGAAGTTCAAATAAGCTTGTCACGACAAGTCAGATGTAAACCGAGTCTACTATGGTAACAGTCGTTTCATGTCTCTTGGTAGGTATGTGACCTCTCGAATGTTGTTGAGGCCAAGAAGCAGCATTAGGAACCTTTCTGGGCCTAAACCAAAACCTCCGTGTGGTGGGCATCCATATCTGAAGAAATCAAGGTAGTGTTGAAGTTCTTCCTTTTTTAATTTTTTCTCCTGGAGCTGATTTACAAGAACATCGTACCTATGTTCTCGTTGTGCATCAGTTGAGATTTCTCTACCACGAAATAATAAATCTCCGCTTCGTGTTGTGTTCTCACCTCGTTTCATGTGGTAAAAAGGTCTGACATCCCATGGAAATTCGTAAACAAAAATAAAATCACTCCCTTTTTCTTTTTGGGCCCAATCACATATAGCTTTCTCTTCTTTTGTTGTCAAATCAGCAGAACCTCTGTCAACACACCCAACTTTTTCAAGTATATCCTTGGCTTCTTTCATTGTTATCCTCGGAGTTTTTTCTTTCATATTAGGAATTTTGATTCCAAACGTATCTTCGATTTTCTTTCCATATTTTTCATGAATTTTCTCTAATGTGAAACGAATGAGGTCTTCCTCTAAGTCAAAGATATCATGTTCGCTTTCGATAAAGGACTTTTCAACATCAAGGGTAACGAATTGTGTCATATGCCAAATAGTTGATGATGGGTCGGCTCTGTAGGTATCGCCGAATGTAAAAAATCCTTCAAATCCTGAAGCCATTGCCATTTGTTTGTAGAATTGAGCTGATTGTGCAAGATACGCTTTTTTCCCGAAATATTTTATTTCGAATAATTCAGCATTAGATTCACTTGGTGATGCCATGATCTTTGGTGTTGCTGCTTGAATGAAGTCTTTATCATAGAAGAACTCGCTCATAAAACGTATTAAATCTGTGCCGATTTCAAATATTAGTGCATTTTGAGGTTTACGAAGATCTATCCATCTGTAGTCGAGTCTTTTATTTATTGAGGTTTGTTCCTGTTTCCCTTTTTCTACAACAGGTATTGGTAGTATTTGTTCTGCTTTTGATAAAACTTCCATGTGTTCTACTTTGATTTCTACGCCGTTGAATGCCTGTTTTTGCTCAACTACCTGGCCTTTTACTGCGATTACAGACTCGTTTGATAGATCTTCTGCAAGTTCAAATTCTTTTTTTGTATCTTTTTCGATAACTAATTGTACTTTACCGCTTCGATCACGCAAGATTATGAAAATTATTTTGCTTTGTTTTCGTATTGTTTCTGCCCAGCCATAAAGGTTGACGCTGTTTCCGATTTGGCTTTTCAGAGAAGAAATTGTGATTCTTTGCATGATTTATTAAATGTTAATTTAGATATTTTTAATTAAATTTCCCTGTAATTATTTTTCAATTTCGTAATATTCATACACCGAAATACATTTTAAAAAACAAAAACGCCCTTACATAACTACCAACTAGATTTGGTAATCATGTAAGGGCGAATTATCGTGTTGCCACCTTACTTTTTTGGGATGTTACCATCCAAAACTTGTCAACCGCTCACATAATTTAACATTAAAATCTTTTGAGATACGGTATTTTTGCTATAACGGGCAATTCCCGTAAGGTTCTACTTGATCTCTGTAATAATTAGAGATCTTTCTTCCTTCTGCTATGCTGTGTTTGCAGCATCATCGCATTTAGTTATTTATATATAATATAATTTTAACATATTTTAGTTATTTTGATTATTAATTCTTCATGAAAATTAAGTATATATTAAGTGATGACAAAAGAGTTCAGGAATACAATGAAATTATCAGGAAAAACTTTCCTGAATTTATAGAAGAGACATGTCCGGATTTACTTTATATTGCAGGTGGTGATGGTGCTATGCTTCATGCGATCAAGGATACCATCAGTTATGGTGTTCCCTATTTTGGTAAGGGTCTTGGGACTTTTAACTTCCTTTTGAATGAGTTTGAAGATGATCTTTCTTTACTTAGGTCTATTTCTAATGATGAATTTAAACTGAAATACTATAAAACCTATGCAATTAAAGTCGAACTAAACAATAAGTCTATTGGGGAAGCTTTCAACGATGTGATTCTTGGAGATAAGCTTTTGAATTATTTCCATTTTTCTATAGATTCAGAGAGTAAGGATTTTGAAAATCTTGAATTTAGTGGATGTGGTGTCTGTATTAGTACTGCTATTGGATCTACTGCTTTTAACTTCAATAATAATGGTCACATCTTACCTCTTGATTCAAATCTTTTATCAATAACAGGTATTGTGACAAATAAGTATTTAAATGATATTACTCATTTTCAACGAATTGATTTGAAGTGTTTTGGTGCCAAACTTCGTGACGGAAGCAAAAAGGCTGCAAATATTTACCTAAGTGGCATTAAATCAGGGGAAATTTCAGAGGGGGATATTTTGACCCTACGAAAAGGGTCTCAGGTAAAAATTGCATTCTTGAGCAAAGAGAAATTTGTCCAAAAAAGAATTGAGCTTGCACATCGATACAGGAAATAACGTATCGGGCTACTACAAGATAAGCTTTTCTCTAATGTTTTCTACTTTATAAGAATATCGTGCAGCTGCTTTATCATCGAGACTACAACTGCAGGTGCTTTTAGACTATAGCTCTCTACTCCATTGTCATTAATTATTACCCATTCTTTCTCTTTCATTATGACTTTTTGATCTTTTTCGTCCCATTCATAGTATGATGCAGGAGTTATTTCATAATCGTCCACAAGATCTCTTGCCATTTCAACTGGAACTGAGTTTTTTAATAAAATTTTGGGGATTCCATAAAGTTTAAATGCCTGTCTTATAACTTGATCGTCCATCTCTATCCTATCGCGAATATTTTCTATGCCCTTATCGTCATCTTCTTTACAAACCATTCTTGCTCCTTCGCATTCAGGATTATCACAAATTAAGTAGAATTCTTTTGTCTCCTTATCATATCCAATTTTTGTTGTAGGAAAAGTTGTTAGATTTCGAGCAGTGTTGCATTTGGGACAAATTCTTCTCAATTTTATTCTTTCATCAATTATTGATTCATCAACATCAAATAGGATGAAAAGGTCTGGATCATTTCTGTAGTTTACAAGTTCTCGAAAGTACAAAGAATATGAAACTTGATCTAAATTTCGTGGGAATCCATCAATAAAAAGATTTTTTTTATCAGCCTTGTCGATTTCTCTTTTAACCAAGGTTAATATTAATTCAGTCGGTAATAGTGTTCTGGTAGAGCGATTGAGAAATGCATCAATCACGTCTTGTAGAGGCATGAATCCTCGATAGTTTTTTTCAAGATATTCTATAAATTCCTTTTTAGTTTTTGAATTTTCCTTTATAGCGTCTGTAGCTCTTACAATATCTCCTACTGATAGATGGATACATGCTTCTGTTCCAAATATCTCTGTGAAAAGTTTGGTGTATGTCCCCTTGCCTGCTTGCTTTTTACCGAGCAAATAAGCAATGAATGAGTTGTCTGATATATATCTCTTAAGATCTTCTATCTCTGTACCGGCCTTTTCCTTAAAGTATTGTTCCCTCTCTTTTGGAGAATTCAAGTTATACTTGGTATTACTATTACTTTTTGTTTTATATATTGGAAATTCTAAATCTTTCATTATGACGGAATTTATTAAGTTATTATGAAATTATAAACGAATTTATTCGTATTAGGAAATTCCTATATTGATTGTGTAACTGATGCAGTGTTTAATATGGTTGACATTGATTTATTGAGTACCGATTTCCCAAGAATTGATTTTTTCAACGTTCTCTTGATTGAGGTCATCGGGTAGATAATGCCCACTTTTGGAGAATGAGGTTGAATGAAGTGTATCATAAAATAGAACAGGGAATTTGTAG
>JAFGIK010000004.1 GCA_016929645.1 Candidatus Dojkabacteria bacterium | reverse complement strand
CTAAATATTTGTTAATGATTGTTTTTGGTTCTATTCTCATGACTACAGATTAATTTAAATCTGTTGCATATGTCATGGGACATTAAGGAGTCCTTGATTTTGGTGAAAAGTTGTAGTTATATGTTAGTGTTAGTTAATTCGATGTTTTTAATTTTTATATATTATAAGATAAGATGACCAATAGTATTCCTACTTTTCCTTCCTCGCTAGAACGAAATTTCCAACGTACTGTTAATAATTCCCTCAAAAACCGAGATCCCGATGATTCCGAATCTGACCGTGGCATTAATGACCCTTCCTTTTTGTATCAATCATATTGTTATGCAAGTGAACACATTCCTTCTCAATCTGAGTTCAATAATTCAAAAAATCCTGAGGTCTACATCTATAGTAATATAGACCAAACTTTCAGTGCTGCTATTAAATTTTCACTTATTGGTAGCTCAGAAGGTCCTCGGTCAATGACCGAATACTTTGGTACAGATATTCAGGATGATGTTGCTATACCAGAGAGTCAGGAAAATTTAGACAGAAAAGAAAATCCTGAAGAAATTATGATAGGCCGGCTTATGCGACGATACCATTTTGATATGACTCGTTGTGATGAGCCCCAATCCGATTCAACTGGTATTACTGTAAGTGTAAGGAATGTAGATCTTGGACGAAATATGGCCGAAAGACAATTATATGATAAATTTTACGCAAGGGAGGATCCAGATACTGGAGATGAGCGAAATGCACCAAGTTTTGCTGAAATTGACTATTTGCATAATTTGTTTTCGCAGTATGGTCTTCGTCAAACATACATAGAAACATCTACAAAGGTTTCAGCTTTACTTGATATCAAGCTACAGCTAGATTTAAAAATGAGGGAAATTACATATTCTGAGAATTGTGATTTGAATGAACATCAAGAGTTAATGAAAGATACAGCTGCCGTATTGGGTCTTTTATCATTATATTCTTATCAACGCTCCCTTGCCTATGAGCATATGAACACAGTTAGATACTGTTTTGATGGATTTCGAGGATTTAGCAAACGATTTTTTTCAAGATTTCTACAAAGAATTCCTAAGCGTCATTTATTAGTTGCCGATTACGATACCTCTGGAAACCTTAACAGTATAATATCTCAATCGTCTGTTAATCAAATTGGTGAAAATCAACAACTCATTACTGATTATTCTTCGTGGCTATATCACTCTCAGAGACCAGATGATGAAATTTTAAGTTCTGCTCCTTATCAAATTAGTCTTCCAATAGAGGAGCCGGTTGTCAGATATAAAAAGCAGTAGAATTGGTCTTAGTGAAAAATATTGATAAATAAATTTGTTTTTAAATAGCATGAATAAAGGTTTAATAGTTGAAACATGTCTTCTTTTAAAGGAATTTCTTGATTCTGATAATGAAATTGACAAATCAAGCAAGGAGTTACTAAGCCAATCATTGCAAAAGTTTTTATCTAAGGTTTCTAGTGAAAACCAAGCTTCAAAAGAGAATCTATCCGGGCACGTGGGTTCTTCTGGTAAGGGGGAATCGGATGCTACTATTCGAAGTAGTGAAGCCAAATCAAATGCTGCTGATTCAAAAGTGGAAGATAATATTGAGCTTCCAGCATTTATGAAAAGGTTGACAGATATTACTAACATGTATAAGCAACAAATTCAGGAAGCAAAAAAAGTTCAAGCAGAGATCAAATCTGAAACTGAGCAGGAAGAGACCGATGCAATGATGGAGGAACTGACGAACTAGTGAAAAAGTTGGGAGTATGCATATGTCCCTGGCTCAGATCTTTATGTTAAAAGATTGATCGATTTTCGGATAATTGTTAGCGAGAGTAACCTGATGTTAGTATCTCTGTGGGATTTTTGCCAATTCTCCATTTGTTGCGTATGTCACGTTTGTGTCAGGTTTTGTGCCTTTTCATATCAAGATTTCGCTAATATTCTGGAGTATATTTCTTTGTCAAATAATTAAAATTTGAATTTTCACGATTATGGGTAACGAAAATGAGTCTCCTATGTCTTTCGAGAAACTGCCAGAAGGTCCTTATAGATTTCTTGTGGATGCAGCTGAGGGGTATTCTACACTTTATATTGAATCTGTATTTAACAATGATCCTACTGCTCGACCTCACAGAGCTTTAGCTGACAGCGTTGGGTTGAAGGATCCTCATGGCGGTATATGTATGAAAATTGGTAATAATGTAATTTATAGAACTAGATCAACCACTGTGCCTGCAGCTACTCCGGATGAATTTAATCAGGCTCTTAGATCCGGTAATATAGTAATAATGTAAATGTTAATTAAGTCTTGTACTTTTTCGCATTCTCTTGGAATATATGCTAAAATTAAATGCTATTTTCGGATGGAGTGTCGGGCTCTTTTCTGTTTTTCAGAAATTTTGTTACTTATACCCTACTTCATTTTGCTCGTTAAAAATTATGCTGTACATAAAATAGCATAAAGAAAATAGCAACTTATGTAAAAGTGCACCTTGTATTTTACAAGTATGACAGCAAGCATTGCTTTCTGTTTTGTGCATCTTTTAAAGCAGCAGCAGAATAAAAAAATTGTTAAAGGACTAGGAAAAGGAAGAATCTAGGTATTGCGAATTGTGTAGATTGATGTCGTATTGTTTCTCTTGAATCGCTTTCCTCTGGATTGCTAGTTTGGGTTATGATTTTGATGACCTTGAAAAAGGCTAGTCCCGAGCGTTAACAGTATCAGCCATTGTAAGCATGGTGTTTATTGATTTGATTGTTTGGTGGTGGGGAGAATTAAAGTGTTTTTGGAAACGGAAAGTAAGTGTTGTGAATTGGAAGTGTAGAATGCTTACGAAAAAATGAATTATCCCCGACCAGGGATTTTTTTATTGGTTCGTGATGGCGGCGGGTGCTGTTGACGTTCGGGGTTGGCCAAAAAGGTCAAAAATTCAACCCGAGCGAAACTCAGTTTTGGAGGCTAGACTATGTATCGATTAAGATTTGGACGGATTGCTTTGGCGTTGGTGTTGGTAGTCTTGGGTCTCTCTCTGATAAATACATTTGTTGGAGCGAGACCGTTGCTTGATGATGTACCTGTTGGCAGATGTACAATGCAGTTTACACCTACGATTGTGTATAGCAATACGGCACAGACGGTTACAGGCGGTTG
>JAFGIK010000030.1 GCA_016929645.1 Candidatus Dojkabacteria bacterium | reverse complement strand
TTGCAATTATGAATAATACTCCCACGATTATTGCGGTTTTTCGGGCTGAATTCATTTTTCCACCTTTTTAGAAATAAATTAATGATTGACCTTTGTTTCTATTCAAAATATATGTTTGGGTTTGGCGGTTTAGGGATAAAATTTTATGGGTTCGAAGATCATCCGATTCCACTATATACCCGCACTCGCAAAAGCTTGCACTGAGGCTAAGGTTCAAGAATTGTTTCATTCCAAAAAAAGTACTTCCCATAAACGTCAAGTTCTAAGTGGTCATTATAGATAATATCCAAATTTTTATCATACTCAACCATTAGCCTGTTTAATTCTGTACAAAGTTCCTCCGAAAATTCAGGAATACTTTCCGCTTCCCACAACCCCCAAATCTTATCCAATGGACCCCGAAAACCATACGCAAAATTCTCTGGAAGAACAAAAGCCAAGCGATCTTTAACCGGATGTGATTCTCTGGGATTTTCTGATGCATATTCCCAAAAGGTCTTCATAGCTTCAAGATGTTCATTTTCCAAAATCCCCCTCATATAATTCTTGTCAGAATCAAAGATAACAATATATTTTGCACCATTTTCATATGCCAAAACCAAGTCTTCATAGAGCTCCGGTCCCGATTCTATGTACGGTGGATTATTATATGTCCACGTAACAATAGCGCCCCACTCCTTACCCTGCACCGTAGCTGCCCCCCTCACCATGCCAACATTTAATTGTCTACTATAATTCCAGCCGAGCTGAGCCAAAACTACATCATACCCGCCCTTATAGTCAAACCAATAAAAAGCATAATCCGAAGTGAAAAGAGGAAAATTCGTAGATTCAGTAAAGCCGATGTTTACTCGATTTAAACTTCGATTCACGGTTCCAATAAATTGATTCGTCGCATCAGTAATGTTATCTGCCTCATGAACTGGCCTATATTGATTAAGATCCAGTTGGTACCCGCCAGCTTCGTCAAATGCATAAAAACCCAATAAACGATTACCCCACCTTTCTTTTGCATCAACAAGCCATTGAGCTCTGATAGACCACTCCACGTAAACAATAAAAGAAAATCCTCTATCGTAAAGGTACTGACACATCTCATCAAGTTTTACTGTATCATGGGTTATCCCTGTACAACCAATAACGAAAAGATTGGTATATGAGCTAACTTTATCAACAAGTACTTTAATTTCTTCAATGTTTTCATAGGCCACGTCAAGACCAAAAAATAGGTCTGGCTGCTCTACTTTTTGAAAAGAATAAATTACTGAATAAGAGAGTATGAGCGAAGTAACCATGAGAAAAGCTAAGGCACCAACTACTACTTTCTTCTTCATCATACTACATAGTATGTTTTGGGTTTTAATAAACGTTCCAAAAAAGCTTGTGCATAAACAACCAAAAGACTCTTCGTAAACTTTAACACAATATTCAAAATCGCGCTTTAATAACAAACTACGAAGACTCAATCTCTTCGGTGTTAAGAGACTCTAGTCTGCTCGTGCGCACAGTATTTATTCACCAAGGCTCTCTTGTTTACAACGTTGAGCTGCTTAAAGAGGAAGTCAAATTTTTCTTCGATTTCAGCTGCAATAGCATCCCGTGCCTGTTGAGGCAGTCCCATAATTTCTTTCTTGAATGATCCCAACGCTTTTTTCCGGGTCTTGTAAAGGAACTGTTCTTCAGTTTCACCTTGTTTAGCTTCGCTTGCAACATTGACTTTTAGCCATTCGTATATTCTCTTCTTCAGATCGTTCGGAAAGTGTTCAGATTCATAAATCATGTTCTGGAACTGTGTAGCCAAATGCACTTCAGCAGTCTCGCATTCGACAAACTTGTGGAAAGCTTCAGGAGGCAGGGTTGATGCACCATGTTGTACAGCCCCAGCCAACCCGTATTCTCTGCGGGCAATCTCAGAAAGAGTTTTCAACGTGCTAAAATCAAGCTTGATCTTCGCTATTGACCCGTTAGGCAACACAACGCCCCCATGAGTTGTCCCCGTCTGAACGGAAATCTTATTAATGCCAACCAAACCCTTTCCCAGTCTGTTTTTGAGACCAACCATAAATGCTTGCAGGTCTTCCGGCGTCGAATTTTGATGCCCAATCTCGCCAATCTCTCCACCCACCGAAACAGTAATCCCTCTCGGCTCAACACGGCGGATAAACTGAGTAAGCCTTACACAGACCTCGTAATTCAGAAGTTGCTGTTCTTTCAAATCCGTTTTGGACACATCAACAAGCGTTGACGAGTCAATATCGATATTATAGAAACCTGAACTAATTGCATCCCCAATTAAAGCCTTCAAGCCTTCAATTTCCTTATCTGGATTCTCTTTAAACTTGGCGGCGTTAACCTGAAAATGATCTCCTTGTATAAAGACTGGACCAGAATAACTTTCCCTTATCGCTGCTGCTAGAACCACACTTGCATACTCAATCGGCGACTGATCGGTATAACCGATCTCAGACCTGGCAATCTCAAAGATGAAAGCACCAGAACCATTTTTCTTCCCCACTCTAAAAATAGCGCGAGCCAGGTCATAAGTCATGCTCCTCAGGTTAATAGCAGGGACTGTGAAACCACCAAATACTCCCCTGCCGCGAGCCATATAAAAATCATGGATGCTCGAGGGATAAATCCCCTCTTCGTATGCAACGTCAAAGATCTTTTTAGCCAATTGCCTCTTTTTGGCCTCATCATCGGTCATAACCAATTCTATTACAGTTTTCTCGACATCAACAGATTCACGTCCCATAATGTACCCCCATCCTCAAATCAATACTTAACTTACCTAATTCTAATTCTCTTATTTGAATATTAAATAGTACTACACACCTGCAACCATGCAGAAATATTATTTCAAGCCTTTCCCCTTGCCGTATTTGCAATAAACCCCACTAGACTCTTCGTAAATGCTAAATGGGGACAAGTAGTGAAATTTTGAGCCCATCAACAAAAATCAATATTATGTATGTGCGTCTTTTTTATTTGATTTTCTATTTTAAAGAATAGAATAACAAGAGCTTGGATGAAACCAAAAAAATTGGAAATTATGATGGGTAAATTATTCAACAAAATTCCATAGATAAGCCACAAGAATATGCTGCCAGCCAATAGTAAAAACATTTCACGTGAAATGTCTTTGGTAGATTTGTTTCTTATAACCTTCAACACTTGAGGGAAAAGTGAAATCCCACCCATTGTACCTGCCATTAATCCAATTATGTTTATGTAATCCATTTCCTTTTCCACTCTACTGTATTTGCCTCATTATCGAATAGTCAGAAGGGCGCGCGTATACCTTATACATAACATAATATCGTAAAAACTCAATATAATCATTAATTCCGATAATGAAATATTCAAAAAATCGATTATCAGAAATCTGCAAGTTCGATTTCTAATTTATTTTTGTCCTATATGACTTCTATATGCGCGCACGCATTTTAATTTGTTTAATCTGTGTCGATTTTGCAGGCTTGTTGTAGCGTTACTTCAAAGTTCTTGAGCGAGTCTTTTTGTATTAATCTACTGAATAGACTTTGACTTGTTATTGATAACATGCCGGATAAAGCTAAGATGGCTGTTGTTGGAATTATTGCTGTGTTGTAGGCAACTTTCCACCAGTTGAGGGATCCTTCATAGCGCCATACTTCTTCGATAGATAATTTTTGGGTGAGCATAATTTCGTTGCTTGTTAGTTCGATGATGGAAAATAACCAGACGGTTAGTGCTGCTAACATGAGGGCAAGTCCAATCCATACAGACAGGTTAAAATTCTTGTGGTTTTTAATCCAATTCATATGCTTCGCCCTCAGATTATATAGTATATTTTAACTTAATATATCCGTTATTTTCTTATTGATAGTATATCGAGAACCGTAGTATTTTTTATAGATCTAGAAAGACTTGAAGAATATAACGTAATATTTTCAATAGAAAATGTACTCATAATGCTAGACTTATTGCGCGCGCATTTATTTTCAAAAGAATGTCTTTGCATCCTTTGCAACTCCATAACTGAAGGTTAGGATTTGCATGATTTTTCAGTAGCAGTTTAGGGCGATACGGCTTTCTTCTCATTGCTGGACCAGTTCCTCTACTGCAAATTATTCCCTTTGCTAGAATTGGACATAGAACAGTAATTGGATTGTTATGGCAAACAACACCCTTCACTAAATATACGTGAGAGCTCTCTTCTGGTGAACAAAGAAGACGTTCTTCAGGAAGTATAGAGTTCTCGGAGAGAATGCCTTTTTTTTCTATATCTGATTCAATTATAGATTGATTAGAACTTGAATCTTTCACTTTATTAAATAAACTATCTACGGAAAGATTAATGCTCATAACCCCCCATGTTACCAAACTTTAACTCGTATATATTCGTAATATATATAAGAAGTATGAAATTGTAATACATGTTTGAAATAACTAAAAAAGAGCGCACGTATGAGAAAGTATCGATATTTCATATGAATTTATGTACGATGCTTTACCTCGCACGATCTTTCCATTTCGTTTGTCCTGTTTTAGATCGAGTTATGATCTTAATTACATCTTTATGTCGGAGATTGTAGTTTTTAGGTAACCTGATTCCCGATTTAGCATCAACTGCAAGAACATAATCCTTTGCCAGTCGCGTATGAATATTTTGAGCAAGATCAACTGGCGTTGAACCGTCTGGTAACAAATAAACATCAGGGAGCACATTCCCATGATGATCCATATATTTTATCTCATCACTAACCGGATAAACCATATTATTTCTTAAAAGTTTGAAAACAACAATGTTAAGAGCCTGCTGGATGCCCGTTCTAATCCATTTTGCCATAACCCTTCTCTCAATATAGTTCAAAGCCCCCAGCTGCTTAGGTGTTAACTTAACATTCTCTTTGATCCTAAACAACTCTTGGCCCGGCGTATAATCAAGTAACCCATTCTTCTCAGCTCTTCTAAGGGCTAGTTCAGCTTCAGCACTGCATGCAGCAACAAAACCTCGACCATAATACTTGGTTAAATTATCAAGGTTATCTGCAGATGTAAGAATATCCATCTTATTTGCTAGAATCAGAGTAGGCTTAATAATGGGCAGCAAAAAAGCAGCAAACTTGATTACTTGATCCAAATTCCACTCAACAAAAGACACATCTTTAAGTTCAGACTTTTCTAAAGCCTCAGAGACTTGCAGAGGACTAACCTTTATTCCTGAAACAATTTTCGTAATAGCCTCTATCAAAGATGAGGACAACTCTTCTCGGATTATTGCTTCTCTATTATTTTCAATTATTTCAGCGATCCATCTCTCAATTTCTATTTCTACATCTAGGGCATCTTGGAGGGGATTCCCAGTTCCAGGCGTGGTTATTCTACCGTCAGCATCAATTGAACCCGAAGCATCAACTACATGAATAAG
>JAFGIK010000029.1 GCA_016929645.1 Candidatus Dojkabacteria bacterium | reverse complement strand
GATTTCTACGACGTGATGTTTCTTCTGGGTCAAACGAAGCCTGATTATGACTTCCTTGCAAAGAGAATCGGCATTAAGAATGCGGTTGAGTTAAAGGCTGAAGTTAAAAAGCGCCTAAAGAATACTAACTTGAAAACCAAAACCAATGATTTTGAGCATCTGCTGTTCAATAAGGAAAATAACAAACGTATACTCAGATTTGAAGAATTTTTTGACGAGAGCATTCTATAAGGAAGTTAAAAAGCAGGTATAATCGGTATCATTTTAATGTGATGTAAATCAGATAAATAGTATTTACATAGCTTCTCACCCCGACTTTTAGATACTGATTATCAATATTATATAAAATATTTGTACCATTTTGTACCTTGAAAGAAAAATACCCTGTCAGAAATGGCAGGGTTTTTATTTGGTTATTCAGTGCGATATAGGACTCTCGACCCTAATTTTTTTTAATGGCTAAGAAGATTCTAAGGGATTCTCAGATAAACTATACTTTTTGTGTATTGGCCCCCTAATGGAAAAATACCAGAATATTTCTGATCTTCTTGAAAAGAGTGAACTATCAGTGAGAAGGATTTCCGGAATAACCGGACATATGATCAATACTGTTCGGAAAATTAAGCAATTAAAGGAAATTTGAGGTTAGTAAATTTTTCATTAAATTATCACTTAATGATACTTTTGTGAAAAATTTACTACAGCATTTTTTTGACCGGAAGGGATATTCATTGTTATATCAAAGTCGAATATTCCGGATATTCATTATCTTCGAATTATCAAATTATGTATAATAACCAGATAATAATTATCTGTTAGTGGATATTTATTATCTTTGTATTGTCCAATAGTGCATAATTACAGGATAATAAATGTCTGTAAGATGAGAAATATAGTTGGTTGGGACATTATTAAAAGATTTTCTGGCGCTGATCAGGATTGCTTTACTTTTCAGGATGTGTTATTAAAGTATCCCGATGCAAACAGAATTTACCTATCGAGGGTTCTTTCCGGAATGGTTGAAAAGGGGATGCTGATAAAACTAAATCGTAGTCTTTATCATATCGTCCCTTCAAGTGCTGATCCCAAAAAGTATATTCCGGATTGGCACCTTGTGGCCAAATATCTTATGAAAGGTAAAAAATACTACATAGGTTATTATTCGGCAATGCAAGTGCATGGTCTAATAACACAACCAAGTCTGAAAGAGATTGTTGTAACTAATCTTCAGGTAAAACCTGCGATCAAAATAATCCAGGGAATTGAATTCCAGTTTGTCTATCACATAGAACCAAGATTCTTTGGTTTTGAAAACACTTGGATCGATAAGTATAATAGAGTAATTATTAGTGATCTTGAGAAAACACTTGTTGATGCTTTGACTCGCCCACAATTAAGTGGGGGAATGGTAGAAATTGGCAAAGCTTTGTATGAATCAAAGGACAAAATCGATTATCAAAAGTTACTTGAATATTTAAGCCGTAATGATAATGAGGCCACAAAGAAGAGATTCTTGTTTCTGGTAGAATTGCTGGGCCTTACCTGGACAACCCATTATGATGAAATGTTAAAGGAAATTGGTCCCAGTTTCCCTGTATTGGATACTACAGGTCCAAACCAGGGCCGGAAAAACTCAAGATTCGGCTTGAAAATTAACATTGATGTAAGTACTATTAAAAACTCAATCTTCACATGATCAAACCGCAGGAGATTTCGAAAATAGCAAGTAGCGAAGGCGTCAGACCTCGGCAAATTGAAAAAGATTATATAATTTCCTGAGTTTTATTGGGATTATATAATCATGATATGCTAAAAGATGCAGCCAATATTAATCTTTCTATACCTGAAGATTCAAAGGAAGTTCATGAATCCGGATCCATTAAATTCTTCATTGAATATACTGGCCCCCTCGGGGGCAAGAGCGACCATATTAAAACCGATATCGGGAAAGGAGAAAAGCTTGAATTTGAAGTTGTGAAAAAACCTATGCTGAATGATTACTCAGATCTTGAGGAAGAAGGGGAGGTAACTATTTTAAGTTATAGCCTGGAAGAAATAGTAATTGAAAAAATGGCTGCCTTGATGGGAAGGACAATCCCCCGTGATTTATATGATTTCGAGTACTTAACAAACACTGAGGGAATTGAACTGCAGGATGTATTTATAGAATTTCAACAGAAAGCTGAACATAAAGGTCAAGATCCAAAAGAATTTGTTCAAAAGGTAACTGCAAAGGAGATAATTTTTGAGAAAGCCTGGACTGAGAACCTAAGCCATCAGATTAAGGATCTGCGAAAATTCAAAGACGTGTGGAGGGATTTCAACAAGCATTTGAGACAGTTCGAAAAATGCAAGTAATAATTGATTAATAATCAAACTCAAGAAGGTCTTCCAAGCCATTGACATTTTGCCACAATCTTCTTGACATTAACTCATCAAACTCTTTATTATCAGAGAGACTCCAAAGAATCGGAGCACGCTTCAACATCGTCTGACGTACTGTAACAATTTTATTTCTGGAGAAAAAGAATAAACTGCAATAAAATTCCTGCCTTAGTTTACAAATGGGAATGCCGTTGAGGTGATCAATATAAAAATCATTTACGCAAATTTTTAATACTATCTTTTTAACAGTATCTTTCTATCAATTCTCCTTCAATACCTGATTCCTTTGCTTTTCTGGCAATACGTTTCAGTAAAGGAAAAATCAGAGTAAAGAATCCCGGTAAATTCATATCAGCCATAACTGCAATTATTGCTGTGTGTTGAATACTTTTGGGGACTCCTTTCCTGTTTGTTAAACCATCTGCTGTTAATCCAAACAGTATACGCAATGAATTTTCAAATCCTTCGTGTCCGGGTTTAATTTCAACCTTAAATTTTATTTCCCTGTCAGTCGGATTGAAATAATAATGAAGATTATTCGGCTCAACTGTGTACGTATTTCCCGGTTTTAAGATTTTCTTCTCCCCTCTGCTTAATCCTACACCAACTTCACTATCAATTAAATACTCCCTATGTTTAGACAACGTTTCTTCAAATTTAAGTTTATTCATGCAGCATACCTATAAATACTTACCGGTTTTTTAT
>JAFGIK010000028.1 GCA_016929645.1 Candidatus Dojkabacteria bacterium | reverse complement strand
ACATAGTTATTGCCTCAATTTCTCTATTATGGTAAACTTTCGCTGTTATGACAAAACGAACATATCAACCTAAAAAACTTAAAAGACTTCGAGATCTTGGTTTTAGATCAAGAAATAGTACAACAGGAGGTAAGAATGTACTAAAGAGTCGAAGACAAAAGGGAAGAAAAAAACTTACAATAAGTGATGAATTCAGAGCTTTAAAAAAGACTCCAAGATCAAGGATGAAATAATCTTTGATTGTAGTAATTTTCTACATATTTGATGCTTAGTGCTAATAATCGATTAAAAAAAAGTTCCCAATTCAATCTTGTTTATAAAAAGGGTGTTCATCTTCGCGGGTACTGTGGCAAGCTGATTATTCTTAAACGACTGGATGAAGATCCATATCGTATTGGAATTGTGACTTCTTCAAAACTAGGTAAAGCCCATGTGCGAAACAAGATACGAAGACAAATTCGATCTATTTTTCATAAAAATTCCAATTTAATACCTCAAATTTCCGATATAATATATCTGGTTTGGAATGGGAAGGCTACATATTCCCAATTTGAGAAGGATATCAAATATTTATTAATAATGTATAAAAATAAAAGCAGATAATTTTATTTATGAGAACGAATTTAGAGGTTAAGTGATTAATTTTGTTGATTATGGTTTCTTTCAATGCGATATATAGCAATGCTAATTATTAAAATTTATCAAGTACTTTTTTCTTTTGACCATGGAATTCCAGGGAAATTATTCCCTGGACAAAGGGTTTGTCGATTATATCCAAGTTGCTCGGAGTATGCCTACGAAGCATATAAAAAGTACGGTATATTTAAAGGGTCTTTTCTTACTGTTAAAAGGATAGTAAAATGCGGACCATGGACAGAATTTGGGACAATTGATCAAGTGCCATGAATTCTTAATGATGTGCCTTTATTTGTTTTTTGTTTATAAAATATGTTTCAATCAATCTGGAATACAGTTTTTTACGAACCAATAATGAACACAATGCTGTTTTTATATGGTTTGATGGGAAATAATCTAGGTCTAGCAATTATTGTATTAACTGTGGTTATCAGGGTTTTGCTTTTCCCATTAATGAAGAATCAATATGATGCTTCAAATAAGATAAAAAAGATTCAGCCTGAACTAGAAAAGATTCAAAAAAAATATAAGCGAAATCCTCAAAAACTTCAGGAAGAACAGATTAAGCTTTACAGAAAAGTTGGATACAATCCTGTTGGTTGTTTCGTTTCTGCAATCATACCTTTTCCTTTTCTTGCTGCCATTTACCAGGCAATAAAGACATTTTCCGGTGGTGATAATGAAATTGCAGGTATTTACGGCTTTGTTTCTGATTTTATTGGTAGTAATTCTGATAAAATTTCTATTGATACAAATTTTCTTTTCTGGGATCTTTCTAAAGCGTATCTACCTTTAGCCAAAGAACATGGGTATTTTCAATTAAATCTAATTCCATATTTTATTCTTGCTGCACTAGCTGGTTTGTCTCAGTATGTTTCAATTCAGATTAACAATCAAAGAACAAAAGATGAAAAGAAAGGTAAAGATAATAAAATAAAAGATAAAAAAGATCATAAAAAGGACAAAAAATCTAAAAATGATAATCCTGAAGATATGTCTGGTATGATGACTGATATGAGTAAATCAATGTCATTAACCTTTCCGATTATGACAGGTGTCGTTGCGTTAAGTTTACCTGCTGCTCTTTCTTTGTATTGGAATATTCAGTCATGGGTATCAATTGCCCTTCAATATGTTTATTGTAAATTTATTAATAAAAAAAATGAGCAAAATAACCAAAAGTGAGATTGTGAAAGAGGCAGAGGTCCTTCTTAAAGATATGATGGATCTTCTTGGTGTCGAGGCTGAGACTAGTTTGGATATGGATACTTATGATAATGAAGAAGGAGAGGAACGAGAGTATATAAAAATAAAAATTGATGGTGATGATCTTGGGATTTTAATTGGTTATCTTGGGAAAAATTTGAAATCAATGCAACGGGTATTAACATTGATGATGAATAAGCAGTTAAAGGATAGACTTGAAGAAGGCAGATATTTAAAGGTTGTTGTAGATGTTTCAAACTATCGAGAAAGTCGAAAAGAGCATCTTGAAGCTCTCGCAAATAGAGTTCGAGAAGAAGTTCTTGCATCTGGTGAAGAGGTTGATCTTCCATCAATGGACGCTTATGAGCGAAGAATTGTTCATATCTATTTGAAGGAATTTGACGATGTTACTACAGAAAGTTTTGGTGAGGGTTGGGACAGGCATATCAAGGTTATGCCAATAAAGTAACATAGTTGCAGCACTTTTAGTCCATTCATTTGAGTTCTAGAGAAATGTTTTAGTTGAAAGGTTTTCAGGTCAGATGTAAAGTATGTAATATCTATCTATATGATACATATTATTAGATATTATTAGTACTTTATTTAAAATTTTGACCGGATTTGCCACTTCTGAAAAATAAGAATTTCATTAGAGAAAAACTTACATTGTTGTTGATTTGCAGTCTTTTGTTTTTATTTCCTTTTAATAGGGTTTTCCATTTTTATTCTGGGTTTACTTTGCAGCATGGTTTTTTCATTAACTATCTTGATTTTTATGTGAATATTGTAGATTTTTTATGTCTGGTATTAATTTCAATTTTCTTTTTTTGTGGTGTTTTTAATGAAAAATTAAAGAAAATTATATTAATAGCTATTTCATTCTGGTTTATTATCCATAATTTGATTTTCAGAGATTGGATCGTGTTTTATTTTTCGTCAAGATTTGTGTTGTACTTGGTTTGTGGTCTTGGAATTATTTGGTGGATTGATTTATTAAAATTTAATGAAGTCGAGACTCGGTCTATCTCGAGACTCGGTCTGAGCTTCATGAAAATTTCATTAATCCTTTCTGGACTTGTACAAGCGGTTATCGGATTACTACAATTTTATCGAAATTCTCCGTTAGGTCTATTCTTTCTTGGTGAATCTCGAGTTCATGTTGGTGGATTTAATGCTAGTGCTGTTTACCTTCCTGATGGTTATCGGATGAGATCGTATGGTACTTTTCCACATCCAAATATTTTAGGTGGTTTTCTTGTTTTGATATGTTTCATCCTTATTAATTGGCTATTGACTCTTATCCAAGAGAAAACATTAAAGAAAAAGTATTTATTGAAAGTATTTTTATCAATTTCGCTTCTGCTCTGTATTACCTGTATTGTTGTGACCTGGTCTCGAACTGCTTGGCTTGCATTATTTGCTGTTATTTTCATAAGAATGATAATTTTTCTTTATAAAAATTTTAGTAAAAAGATTTTTGTAGGATTTATTATTTTTTCATTAACTACAATTGCTTGTTTGGGTTTGTGGGTTATGAAAAGCGATAATTATCTAGCTCGGGCTTTGAAGAATAGGCTGGTTGAGCAATCATCTGAAACGGATATAAGTGTCACTGAGCGTCGAATGCTTATGGAGAAAAGCGTTGAGATTGCAAGTTCTAATTCTGTTACAGGAGTTGGTATGGGCAACTTTGTTAAATATCTATCTAATATTCCTGTTTATAATGCTCAAGGTGTAAGGATTATTCAACCGGTACACAATGTTTTTATGATGATTTTTGTAGAAAATGGGATAATTGGTAGTGCCATTTTATCTATCATATTAGTATTAATTGCTATTGAGCGATTTAAAGCACAAAAGATTAGTTTTATTAACCTATTAATTGTATCTGCTTATGTTTTATGTATTTTCTTTCTTGATCATTATTTTTGGACTCTTCCTCAGGGTTTAGTCATGATGTTGATTGTCATTCCTTTTATTGTTTCATTAAAAAATAACGATGTAATGCTATTGTATGAAGATTAAATACTCATTATTTGAATATTAAATCGTACAAACTGTTTATCCCATCGAGATCGTCCATACTTTCATTGCACGTAGCGAAATCAGAACAAATAAAGTTTCCTCTTGTTTGTGAATTTACACCTTTAGGCTTGTTTTTTGTCTTGGCTGTTATTAATAATATTTCGTTTTTGCTTCTGTGCTTTTTGCAAATCTCACAAAATGCCATTTTTGTGCTTGATTTTGAGGCTTTTGTAGTGTCCCATTTAATGCCTTCCTGCTTACCATTATATTCATAGATCATGAATACCTCTTGAGATGAAGGCTCCAGCCAAGCGAAATATTTCATTTTTTCAAAATCTATAGATAGTAAATCCTTTGGTATTCTAAGTTTTTTAACTTTTTTAAATATATTTTTTATGTCTTCTCTTGTAAGTGTTTTCATGAATATTTCATCTCTATTAAAAGTTAGTTTCTTTTGAATATCTGTCTATTAACTACATTGGCATCAATAAACAGTTACCCTATCAAGCATTGACTCTTCATATATTGCAAAGTTTTCCTCTGGTAATAAAAGTGCGTGAGTCGGATTTACTTCCTGTACTAATTCTGGGTGATGTGAGACAAGTATAAATGTTTCATTAAACTGTGATAAGAATTCAATTAAAACCTCTTGAGATGCCGGATCCAGAAAAGTGGTTGGTTCATCCAGTAAAAGAAAGTTATGTCCCTCAAAAAACATTTTTGCTAAAGCGAGTCTAGTCTTTTCTCCTCCAGAAAGAGATGATATTTGCTGAAAAACTTTGTCCCGAGTAAATAAAAAATTACCAAGAAAGCTTCTAAAACGTCCTTTATCTCGTTCCGGAACCAAATCTATAGCACTTAGTGATTGGTCAATATTCTCGTATTCCTGGCTGTAATAGCCAATGTCTACATTGTATCCAAATTCAATTTCTGCCTTTCCCTCTGGACCATTTTCTGCCTCAAGTCTTTGGCTGACTATCTTAAGTAGAGTTGTCTTTCCTACGCCGTTTTTTCCGATTACGACAAGGCGGTCTCTTCTCTTTAGTTCAAAGTTTATATCTACAAGAACTTGTTTATTTCCAGTATCAGTATCAAACGATCTTGATACGTTTTTAACAGATACTATCTTGTATCCTGGAGTCTTTTTGATATCGATTTTTATACGAATTTTCCTCGATTTGTTTTGTCTTTTGGTCATATTCTCTTTAAATTCTTTTGCCTGTTCTCTATATTTTGCAGATTTAGATTTCAATTCTGTTTTAGTATTCTTGGCTAAGTTTTTGGCGATTCTCAGTAATCGTTGGTAGTCTCGTGCCTCTTTTTTCATTTTCCTTACAAGACTTTTATCTTCTTCCTCTTTTATCATTAAAAAGTGATCATAATTTCCTTTATACTGTTCGATTTTGTGAGTAAATTCATTAAGAAACCATATTTTGTCAATTGCACGATTCATTAAACGCAGATCATGAGAAACAACTAAAATTGCACCCTTAAAATCACACAAATAGTTCATGAGCCAATTTGCAGAATTAATATCTAGAAAGTTCGTTGGTTCATCAAGGATTAATAGGTCTGGTTGCTCTAGTAGCAGCTTTATAATAGCAACTTTAGTCTTTTGTCCTCCACTTAATGAATAAAATTCGCTTTCAGGGAGTTTGTCAGACATTCCAATTTTGTTAAGCAGAATAGCAACCTCATAAGCTTCAAATTTTCGTTCTTGATTAACAAAATCTAAAATAGTTTTGAATTTGTTGTCGTCAAGATCCTTATTCAACTCCTGAGAAATGTATCCGTATTTGGGAGGAAGTTTGACTTGCCCTGACTCGGGAATAAGTGAACCTGTGATTATCTTCAATAATGTTGATTTTCCTGCGCCGTTTACTCCAATTAATCCTACTTTTTGATTTGAACCAATAACAGCATTAACCTCAGAAAGGATAGGATCATTTGTGTATGAAAATGTAAGGTTTTCTAGGTTTAGCATAATTCGATTGATTCAAAAGCGGTGTCATACAAGGCATTATATCAGATTTGTAAAAAATAATCCCATTTTGTCAGGCTTTTCTGAAGTGATAATCATAATATTATAAAAAACCTCTTATTTCGAAGAAATTATGAGCTCTTCTTTCCTGTTTTCTTTGCTCAAGTATAGCTTTAATCTTCCTATTCGTAATATTTTTCTTAACAAGATAGTTTTTTCATGCCAGATATATGATGAGTCAACTGTTCCGATTTTGAGTTTTCCGTCAGTAGTCATTGCCTGAAAAAGCTCGACATCATAGTTAAAAAACAAAAATGTTTTAGTAAGCATAATTTTTACTCCAAACATAAATCCTTTTTCTCTAATTTTGCTAATATATTCAGGTTTTATTATGATAGAGGCTATTCTTGCTGTTTCCTTATTTGAATTTTTCAATGATCTTTTTGTGAAAAAAAGAACGACTGTCTTTGAATTGCTGTGCTTTATAAAATCCATTTTTAAAGGCAATATACTTGACTTCTGGTATCTGTGAATTCTTGCTTTCTCCCAAAATTGTCTGATAGTTCCATATTCCTCTCTTAAGTAATGATATTTTTGAGAAATCCATCGAACAGGTAGTGCCCTTGTTATTGTTGACAGTATTGAATCAATATCATCCCACATTTCTTTTCCTACAGTATAGGCACCAAAAATTGAAACAACGGATTGGACAGAGACAAGATCATCGGGTTTTATTAGTGCAAATATGATGAAAATTATTAACCCAAGTATCAATCCAAAGAAATTTTTGCCAAAAAATCGAATTTTTCTATATGTAGATTGTTGTGAACAAGATATATTTGCTACATATTCATCAAAGGGTTGGATAGTAAAACTTTTGGCTGTTGTTGTAAGATCAAATGGATAGAAAAAAAAAGTACTCTCTACTGAATTGTACTTTAATAACTGTGAAATATTATCGATCGTAATGTCAAATATTTCGGGATTTTTGACTTCTTTTCTTATGGATAAGATATTTTTCACTACTCGGGATTGTAGCGTATCTTTATCAAAATTCCTAATGGAGTTGAGCACAGGTTATTGTGAAAAGATCCTCACGGTTTTGGGCAAGGAGATGTTAACCAAATTTAATTTAAAAGTTCATTCTCAGTATTGATTTCTGATGGAATTTTTTGTAAGCTAATAGCTTAGAATAATTTTTTTAATAAAGTATTTATGAGGGTTTATACAAAGCTGTTTTTAGCTATGTTTATGGCATTTGGTTTGGTATTATTTTTTCCAAAAAATGTTCTTGCTGCACCAGATGATGTGATAGAGGTGAGTGCACCTCAGCCTTCTGGGTCTGGTAGCTTATATCTTTCGGGTCAATCATTTGTTGCTCAGGCTAGTACAGAGGATGTTGTTGTCAGAATGTATTCTCTGTTTGCTCCTTTTCAGGAAATGTATCTAGTCAATGGTCAATCATACGATTATGCTTCAGGAGTCCAAGGACAAAACTGTCGGACAACAGTAAATGGAGGTTATACTCAAATTGAGTGTATATTCGAAGATTTCAATATAGTTAGTGGTTCTACTTATTCAATTTTGGTTAGAAGATCTGATGGCAGTGAATTTGGTCTATACTATAGCGCGACACCTTATGCATTAGGTCAAGCACTATTTGATAACATTTGGCATCCGACAACAGATTTTGCATTCCTCGTATTTGAAGCAACCCCAGAGATTGGAGTATATGAGGATACGACAGCATTAACAAATGGACAACTTGTATCAAGTACATCTACATCGTTAACACCGTTTTCTTTTACTGTTAGAAATGATGGACATTTGCCATTAGAGATAAATCCAAATAATATTCTTGGTGATTTTTATGTATACGGACCAGGAACAGGAATATATACATTAGATCCATTGGAGAGTGTAAATTTAGTAATGGGAGTAAACGCTACTGGGCCAGGGAATTACACAGGCGGTGTAGCAATCTTTAGTGATGATGATGATGTTGCTGATCAGATATTTTCACTTGATCTAGAGGTTACGTTAGAGAGAGAATATCAGATTGAATTCAACGTACAGCCAGTGGATACGCAGGTAAGTAATACAATGGCACCAATACAGGTAAGGGTAATGGATCAATTTGATACATTATTAGACGAGGCAGATACATATGTTACATTAAACTTGGTCGGAGGAGATGGACAGATAGTAGGTACCTTAACAAGACCAGTGGTAGATGGAGTAGCGACTTTTAGTGATTTGGCAGTAAATACAGTAGGTACATATCAATTGAATGCAGTGTTAAGTGGATCATCATATACTGTAAGTGCAGAGTTATCGCAGGCGTTTGATATATATGATTTACTTGCAGATACAGGGGCTAGTGTTGTATTGGGAGTAATGTCAGGATTAGGGTTGATGGGAGCAGTATTGGTGGTAAGGCCAAAGAAGCAAGCATAAGTATACTTGATGAATAAGTAAGCAAAAGCCCCGCCTAACGGCGGGGCTTTTAATTAACATTGAAGATTCCTTTATTTTTTGTTAAAATTTTCTTAATTTAATAAACCGAATGTACAGAGCTAGTCACTCTGGAGGTTCAGAAAGAAAACTTTGTTAGCCAAATTTCTAATAAAGCGAATAGACTCTGGCAGTTGCTGAGCTGGTGATTCAGTCCCATATTAATGCTTCATTGAGATAGTATGGAAAAGAGCTTCATAAAGGTAACTTTTGAAGAAAAAAAGGTGGTACCACGGAGAATTATATATAGAAATCCGTCCTTTTCAGGTTAATTTTTATTAATCTGATGAGGACGGATTTTTTTTGATATAAATTTTTAAATAAAGCATATGGCTGGCAAAGAAATAAAAGCTGAGAAAGAAAATAATGCTGGAGAGAAATCTTCTACCAGTGATTCGTTTCAAATTCCCAAAAAATATACGCCTGATGATGAAATGCAGATGTATAAATTATGGGAAGATTCGGGTTATTTTAATCCAGACAAAATGATTTCTGATCTTCATGAAGAGTCATCAAAGACAGAAAGTTCGACAAAGAAAGAAGTAAAATCGAAAAAGCCTTTTGTCATAACACAGCCACCTCCAAATGCAAACGGAGAGCTTCATATTGGCCATATGTGTGGTTATTCTTTTCAGGATTGTATGGGTCGTTACAATCGAATGAATGGTCGGCCTACCCTACTTTTACCTGGTAAAGATCATGCAGGGATACAAACGGAAGCCGTTTTTACAAAAGTGTTGGCAGAAAGAGGCCTTGATAAATGGGAAATCGGTAGAGAAAAGTTTTATCATAAAGCCTATGAATTTTGTACAAAAAATGCTGATCATGCAAGGCAGCAGGAAAAAAGAATTGGTCTATCTTCCGATTGGTCACGTGAAAAATTTACTCTTGACGAAGGCCTAAATAAAGTTATTTTTGAAACTTTCATTAAAATGTTTAATGAAGGTATGGTTTATCGAGACGAGTACATCATTAACCAGTGTACCCACTGTAAGACAGCACTTGCCAATATTGATACAGATCATATTGAGAAAAAAGGCATCTTTGCATATATCAAATATCCGTATGCTGATGACCCGACTAAGTTTGTCACTGTAGCAACAACTCGACCTGAAACTATGCTTGGAGACACTGCAGTAGCAGTTTCTACTGATGATGATCGATACAAAGATCTTGTTGGTAAAAAAGTTAAATTGCCATTAACAGACAGGGAGATTCCAGTTATTGCTGCAAGAGAAGTTGATAAGGATTTTGGTACAGGCGCTTTGAAAGTAACACCTGCTCATTCATCTATCGACTTTGGCATTGGCAAAGAGCACAATCTTGAAGTCATAAATGTGATCAATGAAGAAGGAAAAATGAATGACAATGCACCTGAGAAATACCAGGGTATGACGGTAAAAGAGTGTCGTGATGCGGTTATTGAAGATCTTAAAAATGAGGGATTGTTGGTTAAAGTTGAGGATTTTCCGCACGAGGTTATTGTTTGTGAGCGTTGCAAGAATGACATTGAACAAATTATGTCAAAACAATGGTTTGTAAACATAAAATCCTTGGCAGAAAAATGCATTGAAGCCTTGGATAAAAGGGAAACTGTAGTGCTACCTGAAAATCAGCATCGGGTGCTGCGCCAGTGGTTTGAAAAACTCGAGCCATGGTGTATTTCTCGTCAACTTTGGTGGGGACATCAAATTCCAGTTTGGTACTGTGGTTCTAAGAAGTTCTTTGACTGGAAGTTAAGCAATCCTGACAAGTCTATCGAGGATTTCGAAAAGGAAACTGGGGAAAAAGTAAACGGTTGCGGTAATGCCATGGCTGCTATAGATAAGCCTGAAAAGTGCGAAAAATGTGGAAAATCTGCAGCTGATGTTGATATTGTTCAAGAAGAAGATGTTTTTGACACGTGGTATTCATCAGGTCAGTGGACTTTCTCAACTATGGGTGGACCTGAAGGAGAAGATTTTAAGAAATTTTTCCCAACAGATGTAATGGAAACTGCTCGTGACATTTTGTTTTTCTGGGTTGCCAGAATGATGATGATGTCTATGTATCGTACTGGGAAAACTCCTTTTCATACAGTTTACTTGCATGGCATGATTTTGGCGGCAGATGGTCAGAAAATGTCTAAATCCAAAGGAAATGGAGTTGAGCCTGCTGATGTGTTAAAGAAATATGGTGCTGATGCACTCCGTCTGTGGTACTACACTGCAACACTTCCTGGTCAAAGTACTCCAATCATGGATGATAAGTTGATGGGTAATCGAAATTTTGTAAATAAGATATGGAATGCCAGTCGCTTTGTCATGATGAAGTTGGAGGATTTGTTTAATGAAAATGAAATTAAACAACTTGATGGTGAAATTAATGAAAATTTAATGAATCTAAAGAATGCTGATGACGAGTGGCTCAAGCAAACTTATGCTACGGCAACAAGGATTACAGATTACATCAATAAATATAGATTTAATCTTGCTGTTGAAGAATTAAGGGAATTCTTCTGGCACACCGTTTGTGACCAATGGATCGAAGAAACGAAAAAGCTTATTGATGAAGATCCTGAAAATAAGGCGAAATTTATGTCCCGTTTGTTGACGATTATTATTACTTCATTAAAATTGATTCATCCTTTTGCACCGTTTGTAACAGAATATATTTGGCAGAATCTCAAGGGTATGGGGTTGTTAGAAGATGGTCATAAATCAGGACTCTTGATGATGGAAAAATGGCCAGTTGAGGTTGAATAGTATGAGTAGTGAAATGCCTGTTTGAAAAAGTTTTAATTTTTCGTGCAATTGTACTATTAATTAACTTTTGATTAACAACAGATGAATTACTGGCATTTGCTGGTTAATATAATACGTCTAGGTTTGGCTGTATCATTAATATTTCTTTCAATAAGGATTATTTTTATACAGCTAACTTTTCAAAAAACGTTAAAAAACAAAAGTCTTGTACCATATCTTCCAAGTCGTGATATTTTCATGAAAAAAGCCTTAACTCTTCTTAAATTAAAACCATCTGATATGTTTGTAGATATCGGCTCAGGAACTGGCAAAGTTTTATTTTTTGCATCAAGGAAATATGGCGTAAATTCTACTGGAATTGAAATTCGCAAGATTCTCTATCTTTTTTCCGTGTTTTATCGCTTTTTTTCGTTTAATAAACGAAAAATATTGATTCTTAATGAAGACTACAGAAATGTTGATTTATTAAAATTTAATAAAATCTATATTTTCGGAATTCCAAGCCGAATGCCGGAGCTTGTCAAAAAATTTGAAGCCGATCTCAAAAAAGGCACTTATATTGCCAGTATAATTTTCCCTATAAAATCGTCTGAACTTAAGCTCAAAACAAAAACATCAGTGCTAAAGAGGTTCGTATATTTGTATAAGAAGGTGTAGTAAAAAGAAAGTTCGAATATCTGCTAAAAGAGTAATCTTTTATGGTGAAATATGTAGTATTGTATGGTATAATATGTTATAGGGTATTAATAAGTTTTGAACAGTAATAGTAATGAGTGAAAATGTTATAGAGTTTCAAGAAATGCTTGGCGAATATTCTACACATTCTGAACTTTTATCAAAGCTTGAAGCTAAAGTTCCTTCTTATATAGAACAATATATTGAGCTATGCAATCAACAAGGACCTGAATCAGAAGAGGCACTATTAGCTCAAATTTCACTAGCTGAGACGATACATCTCGCAATGATCAGGTTAGAGGATCTTCATAAGAAGGAAAGGCCGGAAGATCGAGACCAAAGAGCTTTTGCTGGTAGAGCATTTATGGCTGAGCGATTAGCTTTGTGTACTGATTGGGCACTAGAACTTCATGGAAAACAAGAAAATCAAACTTTATCTTGGGATTACAGATATTATGTTTCTTATTATAAAGAAATGTTCCAACTAGGAAAGGCAGATGCTTTGAATTATGTTTTACTCCGCTATATAACAGGGAGTATGTGGGAAATGAAACCTCATACAGAATGGAATAAGCAGGATAGAAACTTATGGCGAAATCATTTTAATGCCATGTTTCAATATTATGAATCATTTTATAAAAAAAACTCACAATCCGAAAATGAACTTATCTCTCGTTATGCAAGACTTAACTATGCTAGAGGATTGCTACGAACTGCAATATTTTTCAAATATTGTGAAGCCTATTTTGAACCTAAACTTGATGATAAGTTTTATTACTACCAAGCTGCTTTAAACAATACAACTGTAGGTATAGATTTATTGGATCGTAAAGATCTTGATGATCCAGAATTTCTTATTGTTTACGACATGCTTCTCAATCAAAAAGGTATGGTTTTGCGAAAAATGTACGAAAGTATTCCGCAAATGAATTCTGAAGAATTACATTGCGCACGAATATCTGAGATTTTTGATGATGTCATATTATCTGGAAATCCGTTGGCATTTTTGGAAGTGTTAACTACAGATGCATTTTCAACGGCAGTTAACTCTCTCGAAGACCTTTATGAAAAAGCTTCAGATGAACATGTAGACCGAGTTGAACGCTATCTTGCGAATGCCTTAGCCAATTCAAACGCCTGGCATGAAGATCTGGCTGATATAGCACTCGCTGGTACCGATAGAGAGGATAAAGATAGGTTTAATAAAGATCTTGAGATTGCTCGGATTAACTACGCAAAAGCTGTTGAGTATCTTGAAAAGAAAGCAAAGCTTACTGATCCAGTGTCAACAAGAACGCAGGCTCGACTTGACAGGATGCGAATGAAATTTGAACTTGTAGAACTACTTAGTGGTAAGAAAAAGATTAAGCGCAAAAGAGGTGATAGGCAAGTTACACCTGATTCTGACAAATATATTGAACTTTGGGAAACAATATTTAATCAATTGAATGATTTGACAAATGTTGCTCAAAAGATTAAGAAAAACTGGGTCGATAGATGGCAACAGTTTGGTTTTAATGCTGGATTATCTACTAGTTCTAAAGAAGTTCTTTAACTAGTTTTTCGAATTCCTTTAATTTTTCTTTCAATACTTTGATTGTCAGAGTCTTAGTTCCTTGGAAAATAATAAGGATTTTTTTAGTTTTCTGTGTGACATTTGTATGGTTCGACTGTTTTATGTCCAGTCTGCACATCACTCCTTTATCATCAGTAAATGCGTATTCGCCTTTTTTGGCAACATCTTTTGTATTTGTTGTCACATGATTGAATTCTTGATCTTTTTCAAGGATTTTTAGCTGTGGCGTACCATCAATCCTTTCTATGTCATGAGCTCCTATTGATATTCCTGTTGTTGCCGAAAAAGTGTTGTATAAATCGACGAAGTTGTTAATGTTTGGCAATGCATGGTTTTTATTAACGAAAGATATCAACTCCTCTGCTGCTCCTGGAGTATCCCCTGCTCCATATTTGCTGTGTAATTCTCGAAAATGAGAATAAATTTCATTTTCTTTCCATTTCTTATTTTTGGTTATCTGTTCAACCTCCAGCTCACGATCATGGATCCATTTGTTCAACTTATTCGATCGATTCCTCTTGATGTTAATGTCCCTAACGACAGTCCAAAGGACAGGTTCATCTTTTAGGGTTTCATCTATGTTGAGACCAATTGAACGGATTGATGATAACGGTTTTCCAATATGTTTTTCGAATGATTTTGGAAGGATATATATGTTTTTGGTGTCTTGACCTATGCCAAGTTCTACTTGGGCGCAAAGCATTCCCTCTGATTTTTCACCTTTTATGGTGGCACTTTCGATCTTATGTTTGCCTTTCCCTGAAAGCGAAAGTACTTTGCTTCCTGGAAGGGCGAGCGGGACGATATCGCCTGGGTTTACGTTTTGGGCGGCACAGACGACTCTGCTTGGAGACCGAGACTCAACTTCATGAATTTTTAATTTAGCGTCTTTCGGATGTGGCTGTGAGCTTTTAATTTTTGCGATAACAACGTTTGGATCAATCTTTGAGAAATCTAAGCCCGATGTTTCAGTGCTTATGATGATTTCTGGTTCAGGGTTGTCAGTCTTTTGGAATTCCTCTCTGTAATCGAGCTTTTCAAATAAAATCTCAGGTTTGTTAATTTTTTGACCCACTGGGATTTCATTAAATTTCCATACGTTTACAAACTTTGATATTTTGCCATTAGATTCAAGTTCTTTGTTAGGATCATACAATTCATTAAAATTTAACATTTTTTGAATTTTTTCTGCTGTGAACGGTAAAAAAGGCTTCAGCAGGGTTCCAAATGCAGACACAATCTGGATAGAGTTGTAAATGGTGTTACTTGCATTTTCTTGCTCGGTTTTTATTTTTTCCCAAGGTTTTTGATCGTTAAAATACTTATTAGCGTAGTGTCCAAGTGCCAGAATTTGTTCAATTGCTTTAACAAATTCGCATTCTTCGATATATTTTCCAGTTTTAATGAAAGTTTCATTAAGCTGAGTCTCGGTCTCGTTATTAACATGCCCTTCCGGCACGATTCCTTCAAACTTCGAATTCGTAAAAGAAACAACTCGATTAATAAAATTGCCGATATTTGCCACCAATTCGTTGTTATTTGAGTCGACAAGATCTTTTGATATATAGTCTCGGTTTGTATCTTCCGGCGCATTTTTTACAAAAAAATACCTTAATGTATCAGGGTTAAATTTGTATTCATCAAGTAATTTCTGTAAGGTTATTCCTGTTTTGTCACCTTTTGACATCTTTTTGCCACGGAATGTCAGCATATTATTTGCAGGTACGTCATAAGGAAGTTGAAGATTTTCCTGTGTTGTTTCCCCCGGAAGTTTATATTTCTCGAATATCGCCTTATCTTCGTACTTTTCGTTGTAAGCGAAAATTTCGGCAGGCCATATTATTGTGTGAAACGGTACATTTCCGCCTGCAATAAAGTAATAATGCTTACATTCTGAATTCTTCCAGAATTCTTCCCATTTGCCGGGGTTTCCTTGCTTGGCGGCCCATTCAATTGCTGCAGATAAATATCCGATAACTGCCTCAAACCATACGTATATGACTTTTCCTTCCCATCCGTCAACTGGAACTTTGATTCCGTAGTCCATGTCACGGGTGATAGCCCGAGGTTTTAATCCATTTTTAATCCATCCTCGAGAAACTTCCAGTACCCATTTTCGCCAGTAATTCTTATCTTTCAACCATTCGTTGAGTTTTGGTGCTGCTTTTCGCAAGTCCAGATAAAAATGATTCGTCTGTTTGATTATTGGGGTGGCATCAGATAATGTGCTACGAGGGTTGATTAGCTCCTCTGGATCAAGATAGGCTCCACACTCAGGACATTCATCACCGCGGGCATTGTCTGCTTTGCAGTTTGGGCAAGTTCCTCTGACATATCTGTCTGGCAAAAACCTATTGACCTTGGGATCGAAGTATTGTTGAGATTCTTTTTCAACAAGATAACCTTTCTCTTTTAATACTAAAAAAACATTTTGTGCAACTTTTTTATGGTTTTCTGTTGTTGTTGAAGTGTAATTTTCATATAAAAATCCAAGTCTCTTAAATGTTTTTAAAATATTTTCATGAGATTTTTCTGCAAATTCCTCTGGTTTAATGCCTTTTTCTTCTGCGGCAAAAACAACAGGTGCACCGTGACAATCGCTTCCTGAAACCATTAGGACTTCGTTTCCAATAAGCCTGTGATAACGGGCAAAAACATCGCACACGACATTTTGACCAGCAAGGTGTCCAAGGTGTATATCGCCATTTGCGTATGGCCATGAGACTCCAATAAAAATCTTTTTGTGCTGCGATTTTAATTTTTCGAAAATTTGTGTTTTCATTAAATATTCACTAAAGAGTTTAATTCATATAGCATAAAAAAACAAAAAACCTCCTTTTCGGAGGTATGCGATTTTAATGAAAGTATATGAATCACATGCCTCCTAGAGGTTTTGCATCATCATTACCATCATTAATTTTGAGTTGTTCAATGTTTTCATAAATTATTAGGATTTTAGCTATAAGGTAATCTGAAGTCAATGTTAGGCTTGCTTAGGATGATTTCTAGAAGAAGATATTTATTGGGTTGCCATCCCAGGGTTTTTAACCCAATTAGCTTCAGGACCCGCTAATTTGTTGTTTAGGATAACATTCAAAATAGATAAATTTCTTAAGCAAATTATTTACCAAAGAAGGTACATTTAAAATTTACAATCCCGTAGCCTATATAGTAAAAACTCTGTCGATAATGTAATATAGTAATATGCCCGTTCGCAAAAACAACAGCAATAATTTTTTTATAATTGGGATCTTTAGTGTTAGTTTAACGCTATTTTTTATAGTCGTAGCTTTGACACAACAGTCAACGACAATGGATCCCAGAAGTAGTGCTACAACAGAGCAGTTTACACCTTGGTCGTTTTCGATAATAACAGATACCCATAATACTGAGACTCAGTCATATGACACTCTGTTTCAACAAGTCGCTGAAAACGATTCTAAAATGCTAATTCATGTTGGTGATATTACCTGGGCCCACAAGATGGGCGATGTTCATGTTGGAGATTACAGATATCAGCCTACAAAAGGATTACTTGCCTTGCAATCAAAGGAATATATTACACAAACTGATAAAGATGAGCTTATGGAAATTCATGTGGCTCTCGGCAATCATGACGTAGAGCGAGTTGAAGGAACTGAATATCCCAACAAAAAATACGTAATGCTGGATAGCTATGAGAATGGCATTTGTAATGGCACTTTTAACTATTGGGGCTCTGAAGCAGAAAGCCCTCGAGATCATTATTCTGCTAATTTTGAAACTGTAGAGCTTCAGACTAAAACAGATTTTCCTGCACCATTTAATCCTGAAATTGCTACCAATGGATTTTGTACAGCAGATAGTACTGATCACACATATTCCTTTGTTAGGGGAAATATAAATTTCATCATACTTGGTTATAATTTTTTTCAAAATTTTCCAGGAAATACAGAAGATATGAATTGGATAAGAAGCGAGGTGTGTGATTCAAACAAAGCTTCAGCATCAATCATGTTTATTCATCACCGTGAAACTTCTTCCTCTGATGGAACTCTTTTCCCAAAGTATATTATTGATGAACTAGGCTGTGATAGTAATCTGAAAGCCGTATTTATGGGACATGGTCATAAAGGTGGAGATGAGGTTTATAATGGTGTTCAATTATGGTCAATGTATGGTGTATCTACAGAAAATGTTGGTGCTCCGGGTCTTTATGATGAGGTTATTATAGCGACCGTATCTAATGATAACATCGAATTCAAAAGAACATTAATTGATGCTGATAATAATTTTGTAGAAAACCAGCAGAAAATTTTTGAGGTACAAGGAAATTTTGAAGATTACAAATATCCATTGTCTGATGATGACAATGAAGAAACGAAGATAGATGTTAGTTACGAACTAGATCCAGGATCAACTTTTGTTTCTTTTCCATATGATCTTGATGGTCGAAAAGCTGAAAGTATTGCAGAATATATTACTTCATCAAACGGAAACTTCAGGTCTATTGCCACATATGACAATGGACGTTGGATCAGCTATGAAAAGAAGTCAAATGGAGAGTTTTATGGAAATAATTTTGATTTGGAATCAAATACAGGATATATTGTTAATTCTACTGGGGCGGATATCTCTATGTCTGTAAATGAGTTGGAACAAAGTGATGCTATACATTTAAATGTCGGCTGGAATCTGATTTCTCTCGGAGGTAGTGATTCAACGAGTTGGGACCATTCTGTTTTTAATGATGGTATTATGGCAAAAGAATTACTTGATGAACTAAATAATAATTCAATTGGAGCAAAGTCTGTTATGGCTTATGTGGATGGTCGATACAAAGGATTGATATATGATAATCAAACTTATTATGGTAACGATTTTGCTCTGGATTCAAAATCTTCATATTTCGTGCTCATCCGAGAACTAGATGAGCCTGTGGATTGGCGCTTATAGCCTTAATATTTATTTTTCTAAGATGATATTTATGTCAAATATGCTGTTTGTGGGTAATATTCCTTGGTCAAGCACAGAAGAATCTCTTAAAGATTGGTTTGAAAAAGCAGGTAAAGTGAAAGAAGTCTCAATTGCTAAGTTTAAAAACGGTAGATTTAAAGGTTTCGCCTTTGTCACTATGGAGGATGAAGTGAACGTGGAAGATGTGATCAAATCTTTGGATGGGAAAGCCTTTGAAGGCCGTTCTTTAAGGATAGAGGTTTCCACCTCAAAGCGACAATCAATTTACTCTGATGGTAGTGATAGTAATGTCAGAATTAAGCAGAAATCCAAAAATATTCCTATTGTTCATATGGAAGAGAATCGTAATGCAAATTCAATAAAACATGATGTCGCTATTGTTAATGAAAAAATAATTAATCATGAAGATTTTGAAACCTCAATATTAACGGATGCACTAGATGCAAATACCGAAAAAGAACATAAATCAAAACATATTTCCGGTGTGATTTATTTAAAAAAGAATTAATAGTTGATATGGGGGAAGTAGATACAAAAAAGAAAAAAGAACCTCAAATAAACAGAAATTCCAGATTATTGATGGTTATCTTTATTGCCGGTTTAATTATTATTTGGGGATATTTGATGTTTAATGAATATATAATTAATGGTAATGATGCAAATGTATCAGAAGATGAAGGAGACACAGATGAAGATTCTGAGGTTCTGATTCCTGATGTTGAGGAATGGGAGATCTACGAAAATGCCTTGGGATACGGATTTAGAATTAAATACCCGCAGAATGCCAAGCTTAATACTCCAGAAGAATGTTATGACCGATGTACGAATACTGGTCAATGTTCGCCATGCTTTGACACGGAAATTGTACTTTCTGAGTCAAATTATCCAGTGTCGACACTTCAAATCGAATCTTTGCCAGGGCTAGGAACAAAACCTGAACTTCTCTTGAATTCAATTTCCAATTACAGTTGGGTCAGTGAGCCAGTTCAAGGTGAGATTTTGGTTGGAGGTATCCCATGTTTTTATTATGAAGGTGAAATCGATTTGTCCTATGATGAATCCAAAAAAGATATTTATTTTGGAAAATATATTGTAGTTGATGCTGGCAGCTATGTTCATACAATCTCATGGTGGGATGATATTGATCGTTCACATGAAGAATACTACGAAAACCTTGTCGATAGCATCTCTTTTTCCAGTACTGAGTAATGTTATAACTGTGTATCACTCCTTTAGGACGTTGTTAATTTGTCGGTGTTATTGCCGCATGTTTTTATTGAAAACCTGGCGGGAGGGAAATCGGAGATTTCCCTCCCGCCTACTCTTGTCACATATCTTGTCCTATCAACTAATCCTCTTCTACAGCCTTCGCTGTGAAGTCTGTGTTTCTTGGCACTATTAGCATGCATGCAAGCGTTGCAACGCCTATTACAACGAGTACCAATCGCAAGTTTATATCCATGAAATGGCCCACGATTGGGTTCAATGCAGCAATTATGATTCTTCTGATCATGCTAATTCCGGAGAGCACCGTCGACTTCTCTGCACGGTTGATAAGTTTGTCTATCACCCCTGTTTGGATTGTAATGAAGGACATACCGATGCCCCCAGATAATGTGATGAACAACGCTGCACCAATCCATGTTTTCGAGATTGCTCCGACAATAAAGCCCACAGCAATGAACACAACGAGAATAAAGTTAAATCTCCGTTTATTCTTTACCCTCGCCTGAATCTCGATTGCGATGCTTGTTATCACAATCTCTGTGCCAGTGAAAAGTATTCGATAGAATCCAAATTCTGTTTCTGGGATACCAATCATTGTCAGTAGTGCCTGATTGGTCCAGATTACAAAGTATCCGATGCTATAGATCAACATGATATAGATTGAGACTCTTCTGAGTTCGTGTCGCTCTCGCAGCTGCACTACCGCATTCTTTATTATCGTTATAAATGACTTGTGGTGCCTACCGTTAGTAGAATCAGGAATAAACGCAATCAGCAGTATCAGCGCAAGTGCGTGGCCTACAGCTCCCAGTCTGAAAACCTTATTGAGAGGCAGCGCTGTGACTACGACTTTTGTCAGTAGTCCTGCGCACATCATTCCTGCAAGATGGAAGTTTTGCTTCAGGCCTTGGATTCTTGAGAATGAATCTTTCATTCCAAGATCTCTCATTGCGTTTGACAGAAGGCTTTGGTCTGCCCCTGAGCAAAACGACACCCCGATTGCAAAAAGGGCCTCTGCGATGAAGAAAAGTCTGAGGTCAGGGACAATTGTGTAGGTTATTGTTCCAATAAGCATGAACAGATAACCTAAACCTACGGACAACTTGTTTCCAAACTTGTCGCCTATCATTCCTGTCGGAATTTCCATGATGAAGATTATTGCCGAGAACCAAGATTGGAGAGTCATGATCCATACATACTCCAGCCCTGCCCATTTTGTGAAAAATGGGGTGATAATGGACCCAATAAACTCGAATCCTGTCATAAACGAGCTAAGCAGGAAAATCGAGACAATAAAGTACTTCTTGAACCGGTTTGTTTGAGCATTCATCTTTCTCCTTTTCTATGCCAGCTAAGTGATATGTCTGAATTTGGATTGTTAAGATATGTGATTGTAAAGAGCTGTCTTAAATGCTTCTAAGACAGCAAAACCTCCAATACGTGGTGCAAGAAAAGGATGCTACTAGAGAGTTTTTATGGTTTATTAGAAATTTATGAGGAAAATAAAACAATAAAAAAGCCTCCGTATTGGAGGCTTTATTGTATCAAAAGAGATAAGTTGCTCGATAACTATTAGCCTCCGTTATTCAGCATTTTTGTACAAGGGACGACAATTCCCATGAATGCTGAACGCTTAATAAGGCTAATGCATCTCTCATTATTTTCGTTTCGTTTGTGTTTTTGAATATAAAAATTCATAGCACTGATTATACTATAGGATTATTCAAAAAACAATAGAGAAATATTACTTTAAATAGTTAATAAAATAAGATATGATAAAGGTATGAAAACATTAAAATACAAGCATTTATTTACCGATCTTGATGAAACGCTTTTTAATTCTAAAAGCCTTTACAATGAGGCAATTAGGGTTTCATACGAAAAACTTCATTCATTTTATCCTAAGGTAAAATATACAAAATTTAAAGAATTGTTTCTTGAAGTAAGGAAAGATTTGAAAGAAACTTATGTACATAATACAATTTCACATAATCGTGCAATCCTTTTTGAGAATTTACTTGAGAGATTAGGTATAAAGTCTAATGAGGAAATGATTTTAGAAATGCATGAAGCTTATTGGTTTACTGTTAATGTGTATATTCAGTTATTTCCTGGAGTTCTTGAGACTTTACAAAAAATCAGAGACTCTGGAATAAAAATTACTGCTGTCTCAGATGGATCTTTACATTCTCGGCTTGAGAAGATAATTTCTCTGAAGATTGCTGATTTAATAGACTTTTTTGTTGCTTCGGAGGAGGTTATTTACACTAAACCAGAACCCCAAATCTTTGAATTAGCACTTAATAAAACAGGAGCTCAAAAAAACGAAATTATTATGATTGGTGATAATTTCGATGCAGATATCGTAGGAGCAAAATCTTTCGGAATTGATTGTTGCTGGTTTAATCCTAAAAAGAAGGAAATTCCTAAGGATTCAGACATAAAGCCAGATTTTACTATTGTTCGTTTTCCTCAATTGTTGAAAGTACTTGGTCTTAAGGATTGATCGTTTTTGCATCAAATATGAAAATTACCTTTTCTTGGTTATTGATTAGTTATTCACGAGGTTTTGATATTATTTTAGCTTGATAATTATAAGTAGGTATCCGTGCTGTCATTAATGTGTTTTCATAATAAATGTAAATTTGGTATTGACTATTTTCCCTCTCATGTTAAATTAATATTTATATATTACTTTATCTTTATTCTTTCAATGCCAAAAGCCAAGAAGGTAACAAAGAAAAAGGCAGCAAAGAAGACCGTAAAAAAGACTGTGCGAAAGACGACAAAGTCAAAAGCAAAGCCAAAAAAGAAAAAAACTGCCAAGAAATCAAGATAAGTTAGGGCAATTGCATAATTTATTAATTATGGCCCGACTTCTTGATAGTTTGTAGAAAAGCACTCAGGTAACTGGGTGCTTTTTTTGCTTGAAATATAGTTTTGGCAAAATTTATATGGTTGAACCTAGTATTTACTTGTTCTTTCCTTTATAAACTGTGGTATATTATAAGTTGAATTGAAGAATAATAGAGCGGAATCTTCTGGAGAAATAAATGGAAAGACTTTTGATTCAGCCTCCCACCACATCTGTCTTAAATCCCTATCATCATTAGGCTGTCTTGTAGATGAGTTAACTAGAGTGCCATTATTACCTATGTAAAAGCTTGATCTTTTGTGAGTATTTTCTGGGCTTTCATGTATTAATCGCAATACAAGATTGTTCGGATGAAGATTAGGATACATATATGAATATTGAGCTAAGGCGGTATAAGTTTGATTTGCGTATAGCACAGTTGCACAGCGAGTATCGTATGTGTAGGTAGGACTAAATACTATCCGTCGTGTGGCATCAGTTAACCTTCCTATTTCAAATCCGATGGTGTCTCCTGTGGCTGTTAGATTTAAGGTAACAACTTGCATTGATATTCTATGAATTCCTTCCGTTTCTTGTCCTATTTCTAAATCAAATCCTCTATTTAAGATTGAAAGATAATATTGTTGACCTGTCATTTCTTCATTATGTGGGGTAGAAAACAGTTCTACGTAATTATGCATGATTTCATTCATAAATATTATTTTGCATGTATTATAGGGTTTTAATGACTTTTGGTAAAGAGTCAACAAGTGCCTATTTCAATTAGAAAAAGGAAACTATGAAATAGCTGTAATGATACCATGTTTGTGCAAGTTATGGGTTTTTATGATGGATGGTACATCACGGTAGTGTTTTTGAAAGGATGTGTTAAAATTGTCTTACTGCCATAATCTATATCAATTTTTTTAATCATCGTTATGAATTATATTTCGATTATTCTTGTTGTTTTCATATTTGTAATTGTTGGTGTCTTTTTAATTCGCAGCAAATTGGTTTCTTTGATGAACGCAGGTCTTAAGTTTTTTTTCTTTGCTCTTGCTGCAGTAGCTCTTGTGGCGATTTTGATTCCCGTTGTTTTCGATAAAATTGCAGATTTTAGTTTGAAGCAGGCTGGGGTGTACGAGAAAATTACCAATATTGATGAAGATTTTTCTGGTATTGAGACTGCAACTGAAACAACTCAAGGTATATGGAATGATATTTCTTCTCTTTGGGGTGGTTCCGACGATTCCAAAGATTCAGATTCAGAAGGTGATGCCGAAGGTGGCATTTTTGAACGAAATGTATATCCTGGTTTAGTCTCATTTGTATCCGTCATGATAAGGATTTTTACACTTATTTTCTCAATAGGAGGATTAATAGCTATGATTTATCTTAGCTATGCAACAGTTGGTGCTAGTGATTTAGATAGTTTAAAGTCAAAAGTGGCAGAGCTTGAGGATAAAGTTGCAATTTTAGAAGGTGGTAATTAAAGTGTTTGTTAGGCTCTGATTTGTTTAGGAGAAGGGGCCCGAGGATTGAAAAATCCTCGGGCCTCTTTCAAAAGTCCAATTACAGATACATAACAGACGGTTATTTAGGTGAAAAAGTTTCAGTTTTGAGATAATTGCCAAAAGTGCTCTAATTCAAGAGAGTTTTCTGAATATTTCGTAAGATATTGAATGGGCGATTGATATATGTGGCTAGTGCAGACAAGGGATATTTAATGCTGAATTCCGCAAATTTGTCAAAATTGCGGAGTAGTACTCCACAAAAACGTCTAAATTGTGGAGTAAGGCTTGTTTGATTGGTAAAAATTGTAAAAATTATAAATATCAATTGCGTTAATATTTTATTAAATAAATGTAAATTACTTATTAAAAAGCGCATATTTTCATACTCTACTCCTATTTATTAAATAATGCTAAACTTTTGTATGTTTGAAACTATAAAACAAAGTTTTGCCAAAACTCCAAAGAATATTCAGGTTTTCATTGTTATATTATCCTCTGCTTTAATCTTTTTCATGTTTGGATTTCTTGGATTTGTTGTTTTTCTGAACATAAAATTCTCAAATTACTCGGATCCTGACCGAGATTCTACCGATAATTCCACAGAAAGTTTCGCGCAAAGTAATCTTGAAGATGATGACAATCAAGATTCTTCTTCAGAGGAGGCTGATGTAAAAGGTGTTGAAAAAGAGCGCAAAAAACCGGAATATGAGGTTTTAGAAGTGGTTGATGGCGATACGATAAAGATTGATTATGAAGGAGAAGTAACGGGAGTTAGATTAATTGGTATTGATACACCGGAGACAAAAGATCCTGATTCCCCTGTTCAGTGCTATGGACAGGAAGCATCGGACAAAATGAAGGAATTGGTTGATGGCAAAACTATTGAGGTAGAATTTGATGATACGCAAGGCGAAAAAGACAAGTACGGAAGGCTTCTTTTGTATATCTGGGTGGATGATATTTTTGTTAATGAAACTTTAATTAAAGAAGGATATGCAAAAGAATACACATATGATGACCCATACAAATACCAGGGTGATTTCAGGGAATTGCAGGCCGAGGCGAAAAAAAACAACAAAGGGCTCTGGGGTAAGGCTTGTGATTGTGAAAAAGGTGCTGAGACTGAGCGATCATGCTCTGGCTGCAAGACAGCAACTGTAACAAAAACTTACTGGAATTGTGAAACATATACTGAAAGTGTAGAGGATACGACATGCACTTCAAGTTGTGCAGTAGTCTCCCCTGCCCCAACGCAAAATCAGACGTGGGCGTGCAATTGTAGCAAGACTTGCCCGAATATGTCCTGTGCAGAGGCACAATATCAGTTGAATGTGTGTGGGTGTAGTGCGAGAGATGGAGATCACGATGGTGTGGCGTGTGATTCTCAGTGCCAGTAAGTAATTTGATATTAACAACAATGGTAAGTCTTATGTTATATGGATCTTGGCGCGATTTTTAAAAGATATGATGAGGTGCGATGAAATGTGATATATTCCCTTTGTGTAAGGAATTTTAATTAATGGTCAAAAAATTCAATGAGTGATGAAAATTTTTTCCAATTGTCCTGGAACGATTACGGGCTTTTGATAGAGGATTTATGGAAGGATCTTGAAGCAAAGATTAAAAAGCATAACGTGAAAATTGATGCAATTATTGGCATTCTTAGAGAAGGTATGTTTACTGCGATGCCCTTGGCGTACAAACTCAACACTTATAAAGTCCTGACTATTCAGTTTAAATATATGCTTTATAACGGTAGCAATGAACTGAAATATATCTCTGGGCTTCAAGATGTAGAATATGATCTTCCACAAAATCCAACCTTTTTGCTTTGTGATACATTTCCGTGTGGTGGGAAGACTAAATTTCTTGCTTTAGAAAAGATTAGAGAAAAATATTCGTCAGAAAAGTTCATATTTGCTTCTCTAGTGCAAGATTTGTCTGTCAAAAATCATAAAGATTTTTTATTTGATGCATTTGCCTTTGATATTAATGAAAAATGGGAAACTTCTCATCCTTTATTTAAGAAATACGGAATCGATAAGAACGCACTTAATGTTTTGTTACCGTGGGAGAATTCTGGTGAGGAAGTTGCATCAGTAGTCAAAAAGGAATGGAAATATAATTGAAATGCGATGTGTTTTCGAATCTCACCCATAGTTAGTCCTCCCTAACTAGACACTGTTAATGTTTTGCTGTAAATATACGGTTAATTAATTGTTTATATTTACCAAAATGATAAACGAAATCTCCAAAATGCAGATCGAAATTATGCGAAAAATGATGTTTAGCGGTGAGCTGTTGTATTCCAAAATCCATGAAGTGACGGAAAATCACGATTTATTTAACTATCATCTGCGCGAGTTGGTTAAAAATGGCTATTTAGAGAAGAATCAGAAAAGTTATTCTCTTACAAAAAAAGGTAAGCAGTTTGTCTCGAATATGGAAGAGGATGGTACTCTTCAGCAGCAATTCAAGGTTGGTATGTTTATAACGTTAGTAAGGGAAAAACGTGGAAAATATCAAATGCTTCTGTTTAAAAGGTTGAAACATCCACACTTTGGTTATATAGGATCTGTGACTGGTAAGCTTAAATGGGGTCAGAGTATTGAAGATAATGCAATTAGAGAGGTTAAGGAAGAGCTGAATATTGACGTCAGTAAGGTTAAAATTGTCGGTGTAGATAGGGAAATATTTCGCGACAAGGATATGAATCCCGTCGGTGATGGCGTCTTTTTTGATGTTGTTATAGAAGAATGGTCTGGTACTATTTCGGAAAAAAGTGTGGAAGGCGAGTATTTCTGGTATGACATTGATAAAATTCTTGAATTGGATCGGATTTTCAGTAAAGGTTTTGAGCTTGGCCTCCCTCATCTGAGGCGATATCTTAAAGACAGAAAAAACTATATGCCATACATTGTGGAAAACGGAACCGAGGGATTGGATTATTGAGGTTTATTATGTAGGGTTTTTAGGATATAATCACTATGGGATTTAAATTGGTGGCATACTATTTTGAAGACATCAGAGAATACAGCAGAGATTTATGATTCAAATAGTTATAATATTCATGTTGAGCAATCAAGAGATTGTACTGTAATAGTTGAACTCAATCAACAACTTATACGTGAATTTGCTCGAGAGATTTGTGGAGTTCCAGACGACTACCCTGTTAATATTGCAATAAGGCCTTTCCCTAGATATTTATTTCCAGTTCCGTCCTCTGATCTTACGAATCTTAGATCTGTATTAAGTAAAATTACCTTACGTAATATTTCTGTGAGACTTCATCCTCAAAATCTCTTATTTTCTCCTTTGATGCAGTATGATATGAGAAGTAATACGATATATCTTTATTCTGATATCTACCTGGAGAAAGCGGAGAATTTGATTGTATCGATTCAACAAGGTTATGGAGAGGAAAGTCTGCAGAAGGAATTTTCAGTGAAGCAAGGGGAAAATATCGCTACGGATAACTCTATTAGCAGGTCTAATTTATTTGTTCGGTCGTTGATAGATCGTTACGGAAGAGGAGTTATTGATAAGAAACGATATATTAGCGGAATGAACTCGTTTTTAAGATGGTTTGTATCTCAAACTGATATTTCTGGAAGTTTGGGACATGAGATTACTCATTCTGTTGAGCCTCATGATTTTTGGACAAGATACAAAAATATGCTTAAACAAACATTACTTTTGGAAGCAATGACTCTTCTTCCTACTTACGCCGCAATTATGGCAAGCAAGGTAATTCTTGATGAATTTAGTATTAATGAACCATATTCTCGCTTCATAACGGCAGGAATTGGTGCATGTATTTGTGGTGCTATGTTTTCTCTTGGGTTAAAATTAAACTATAGTAAAGTTGACGATTTTGAGAGGTTAGCTAGAGAAACAGAACAATGCTATGATAAACAAAAAGAGAAATACTTTGGTATGGTAAAGTTAAAGATTGCAAGGTAGATTTTAGTTCGATTTCTTATAAATATTTGAAAATAATAAATTTATTATTAAACCTTAATGAAAAAAATTGTCGTTCTTGGCCTGGATTTAAGTGAAGATCATAAGAAAAGACTTGAATCAATCGGTCAATTTGAAGTTAAGGATTGCCCTGATTCAGTAGAAGATTTTTTAGAAAAAGTTGCAGGCATGGATGTTGTTTTAAGTAATGGAGACTACCTTCTTGAAAGTCTTCCTAAGCTTAAAAATATTTTTGTCACCTACCCTTTTGTTGAACTTGGGGTTTTCGATTCAGAAGAATTGGAGAAAAACGGCGTATTTGTAGCAAATGCTCAAGGTGGAAACAGGGATTCGATTGTTGAATGGACAATGTACATGATTCTCTCGTTATTTCGCAAGTTTGCGCCTGCAGTCAGATCAAAAGAGAGCTTTGATTGGGTGCTTCAACAAAGCCTTGTTGGTAAGAAAGTGCTTATTGTTGGTCACGGAAGTATTGGAAGCCGGGTTGGTGAGCTTTGTGAAGCTTTTAAGATGAATGTGAGCTATTTTGAGCGAGGTGACGATTTGCTGGAAAAATCAAAAGATGCTGATCTTGTAGTGAATTCTCTTAATTGTAATACCTCAAGTAAAAACTTGTTAGATGGCGATTTCTTTATGAGTTTGCAAAAAGGTTGTTATTTTGTGACATTTGCAAGGCCTTGGACTTATGACATTGATGGTCTGATTAATGCTATCAACAAGGGAATTGTAGATGGTGCTGCAATTGATTGTGACCCTGAGTCTTTTGGTGATACGACAAATGATTTTTATCAAAAATGTATGGGAAATGAAAAAATTCTTGTGACTCCACATATTGCCTTTTCTACGAATCAGGCTATGGAAGGCGGCCGCGAAATTGCCATACAAAATATTGAGGCTTATCTTAAGGGACAGCCTCAAAATATTTTAAAAAAGAAGTAATATGGACAAAAGTTTTGTATATAAAAAAGCTGATAAAGATGATGTCACTACCCTGCTTAATCTTGAAAAAGCTGCGTTCTGCCGAGATTTTGATACGCCATTTGCAAGTTAAGAAGAGATTATAAAATTCCTATCAGGTAATGATGGTTATGTTATTCTGAATAATGAAGCTGTTATTGGATATTATACTTATGAAGTTCCGAGTGATGGTAATGAAGCTGAGATTCTTGGCATAGTGATAGCACCTGATTTTCAAAACAAAGGTTTCGGCACGGCTATCATGGAAAAAATCGTTAGTGAAATAAAAAATAATCCGCAAATAAAATCAATTAAGCTTGTTACACATCCGGAAAACTCTGGTGCAATAAGATTCTATTGGAGTTTTGGCTTCAAGATTGTCGACTGGTTACCTGAGTACTACGACAAAAAACCAAGGCTTGTTATGCGAAAAACATTGTAAATTCAGATAAATAATTAAGATAAACCGGGATTTTATTTAGTGATATGCAGCAACTAAAGTTTATCCCATTATTCCTATAAAATCCTCGAAATTCGTTGATTTTAAGGATGCGCACTCCTTGAAATTGACAAATTTTGAGGATTTGTTAGAATTGAAGCATGCATTTTAAAAGAAATTATCAAAATCTAGAGCAATTTTTAGAAAAAAATAAGGTCCTATTAATTTTTGGACCTCGTAGAGTTGGAAAAACTACTTTAATAAAGGATTTTCTCTCAAAGACGAAATTGAAATACAAGTTAGATTCAGGAGAAAATATCGCAACGCAGAGCATTTTGTCTTCACAAAATTTTGATCAAATTAAGAAATATTGTGCTGGATATGAATTAATTGTGATAGATGAAGCTCAAAAAATTCCAAATGTTGGCCTTGGATTGAAAATTATTGTAGATAACATTCCTAATATATACATCATAGCAACAGGTTCTTCTTCTTTTGAGCTAATAGGTCAGACAGGAGAGCCGCTTGTTGGGAGAAAGCGTAATATTAAAATGTACCCCATTTCTATCACAGAATTACAGAAAATATATGCTCCAAGCGAAATACCTCTTGAAACTTTGCTTGTATATGGGACTTATCCCAGTGTTCTAAATGCTTCTGTTGACAATGAAAAATCTGCACTTTTGAGAGAATTGGTTGATAGTTACCTTCTAAAGGATATATTGGAATTTGAAAGGATAAAGGGCTCAAAAACTCTTCTCGATTTATTGCGATTAATTTCCTACCAGGTCGGAAATCAAGTTTCTCTATCAGAGTTGGGAATGAATTTGAGTATAGATTACAAAACTGTTGCAAGATATCTCGATTTGCTTGAAAAATCATTTATTTTGTTTAACTTGAGGGGTTATTCGAGAAATTTGAGGAAGGAAATAACGAGTAAGAGTAAATATTTTTTCTATGATTTAGGTATTAGAAATGCCATTATTTCAAATTTTAATGAAATAGATAAACGGAATGATGTAGGTCAACTATGGGAAAACTTTCTTGTGATAGAGCGGTTGAAATGTATTGATTACAAACCAATATTTGCGAATCTCTATTTCTGGAGAACTTGGGAGCAAAAGGAGATAGATTGGGTTGAAGAACGAGAAGGTAAATTATTTGGCTACGAATTCAAGTACAATTCAACTTCATCAAAATCTGCAAAACATTTTCTTGAAACATATCCTGGCTCAACCGTAACGGTAGTGAACAAAGACAATTATTTGGATTTTGTTGGATCTGTTAAGTAGTATATAGTATTTATCTTGGATCAAGTACAAATTAATCGAAGTCAATAGCATTTCTATGTCCGCTAAATTCACTACTTCTGATTAGTATCTTTGATCACATATGTGACACGGTACAAGATGTTTCTGTAATCTCTGTTCATTTGCTCTCTTGTTGTAATTGGTACTCCGTCAGCTATAACTGTTATGTAGGCTTTGATGACAATTCCATCGCGTAGAGATCTAATAACAAATGGATGATTTTCACCAAAGGTAACGTCATCATGGTAATATCTATCCCATTCAGCGAAAAACAATCCTGGATCTGCAAAGGTATTGGGATGAGTGGCCAAATAGTCATATAAACCTTGATGAAAATTATTTGCTTCGGCTATACTGTTCGGTGTCCCCGAAAACTTTTCTGCTGATACATTTCCCGAATTTTGATCAACTTCGAAAACGTTAATTGTATAAGCACTAGGGTATAACAATTCTATATATGGATGCATAGATCGTTGTATTGGAACGAGAGGACTTGGTTGCCCTAGTACGTAAGCTTTATAGGCAGAAGCCATGTATGCACGATAAAAAGATTGAGCACCTTCACATTCAGTGTTTGATGGTTGACCACTGCCGGTCATAAACGTTTGTCCAAAATTAAATTCCTGTCCACTAGAGAGAGTTTGAGTGTCAAAGTATTGATTAATATTCATTGCTCCGATAACTGTCTTTTTTAGTGCTCGCCACCATTGACTATAGCTTTCTTCAGATCCTGCAGCTAAGAATCTAGATAACGTAAAGGTACCCAACAACTGTGGGTCAAATCTTGCTATTTGGCTATCACTTGTTGGTAAAACAATTGATCCTGATGAGTCGTAGCGACCAAGACGTATCCTTATTGTGTAAGTGTTTCCACCTAATGTACCCTCTCTAATATTTACTGTGTTTGTTGGACTGATATATATATCTGTTGTATTGTTTTCCGCTGGTACCAGATTTGTTATAGATGAACTATTGGGATTCATGGATCCTGTTATAAAAATACCTTCGGCTGAGCTAGTGTAAACAACTGATTGATCAGTAACTCTCACATATTCGAGTATTGCGTCGGGACCTAATTCTAATCCACCAGGTCTGTGTATAAGCTCCTCTATTAATTGTTGCGCCTCATTAAGATTCAACTTGTTGAATGCCTCCCAGCTCATTGGAGAAATTTCAATGGCGGCTGTTGGGCTACTTTCTTGCTCAACTTGAACCGGTTGCAATTCAGTAGTAGTTGTAACATCATCAGGAGTTGCAATATCATCATTTTCGTAAATAGGTCTTGTATCTTCTCTACCGTATTCCTGTTCTTTGTTAATATTCAAGCGAGTGGTCGAATCATCTTCTTTTACAGGTGTTACTACAGATTGTTGTTGAGGAATGGGCAGATCGTTTTGATCAGTATAGTTGACTCGATCAATCTGTTCGATAACTGGTTCATTTGCTACTTTTTCTGCTGATATACCTGGGCCAGGGGCTCTACAACCTCCAAGTATTAAGCCTGCTATAACTATAGCTGTGGAAAATGTCCTAGTGAATTTATTATGACTTATTCGGTTTGCTTTCTTAAGAAAATCTTTTGGAACTTTCTTTTCATCGACCATTTGGGTCATAGGATATGTCAGAGACATTAATAGAATCAGTCTTGAACGAATGTATTCAGTTTTGATACTTTTAAATTCTTCTGTTTGGAGATTGGTTGTTGATGCTAATCTTTCATATTCAGTTATTTGATTAATAGTTTCCCTTAATGAATCGGGGAGAGATAAGGTTTTCGTATATTTTGGGTCTCTTATAATAGATTCTACTTTTAGTACAGCCGTTATGACTTCTCTTGCTCGAGCAGTGTGTATTTCCTCCTTTTTATCAAGATCCAAGTCCCACGCGTCACCAAGTTTTCTGGTTCTGAGATAAACGGATAAATTGCCTGTTGGAGTATTTACTAAATCTTTTTCTGTTTTAGATAAATAAATTTGTTCTGCAGCGTCATCCATGCTCATTTCCTGGGCAGGATCAAAATATTCATACTGTTTGCTCGAGGAGATAGTATCTACCTGTTTGAGAAAATCCTTTGTTACGTCAGTTGGAACGTGTGACATTTCGGGCACGTATGTAATTAATGGTTAAGTTAGATTTATGCTTCAGAATATATTATTAAATTTAGCATGTAAAGAGTTCTGTCAATGTCGAAGCAACCGTTGCCGGACATAAATTATTTGACTAGACCTGATGAAGGACATGTTGCGGAAAAACTACGTGGGGATAATAGGAGTATGTTGATGAGTTTTGTTTAGATTGTGTTCTCACTTAGCCCTAATAATTGGCCATTTCTGTAAATATTGTTTACTGGTTATACATCAGATGAGTAGAATCGATCTGGATACAGTATTATAGCCTAGTCTTGTTTCACTATTTTCGCCTAATATTAACTAATTAGGTTCTTGTGTAACAACTTTTTGTTAAACTGTTACTTCATAGGTTGATGACTATTTTGAGATTTTAGATTCATGAATCGTATTTGACTAATCTCTTTCTCCTGAAAGCTATTCCCGATGCAGTTTTTAAATATCTTTCAAACCTCATGGCTGTTAATCTTTCTTCAAATGCACAGTAAAACTTGACTCTCCAAGGACGGTATTTATACGTTGATTTAACATTACCTGTATTATGTCTCGATAGTCTCTGCTTTATATTTTGTGAATAACCAACGTATGTTTTTTGAGGAAAATTGATACTTTGAAGTATGTAAACGTAGTACATACCAGATATTATAAAGAAAGATTATGAAACTTTCGTTAAGTTTTGAGTGTTTATATGTAGTGTCAGCTAAAGATAACATCTATTATTTATATAAACCTTCATCATGGTGCCTCGTAGACGACACCATTCGAAGCTTTAGCGAAGAATGGTGGAGACGGCGGGAGTCGAACCCACGTCCAATTGCTTTGTAATAACGCCTTAAACAAGTTTTGTCAGTTTAGTATTTCCTGCATTTTATAAAGCTGACAAAACAAAATGCAGTAGTGATAATTTTAGAGTTCGAAGGTCAGGCTTATCACGTTTACCTTTCCTATATATCTTGATAGGTGAAAGACGTTGGAGGCTCTATCAAGAAAAAGCCATCCAGGTCTGTAGTCGCTAGTTATGCAACTACCGCATTCATAGTATTTAATCCAGCTAATGCTGCATTAAAACCAGCTACAATGTTACTTGCAGCTTTCTGAACACGTTGTACTAGACTATTGCTGTCTATTTGTAAGTTTTTACAGAGCTTTACTCTGACTTGAGCGTTAGAACGCGAACAACTGTCGAAACCAAATGCGTCCCCGTAACATGCATATTATACCATAAAACGGTTGATATGTAAATGTTTTTTGCATTATTAATTTGGAATTTTGGCCAAATTTATTGAGTTTATCGAGCGAGTTTCATTTACCAGCTAAATGGATAGCTAGCTGGCTCACCAGATATTCCTCCAATTTGTGTTTGAATTCCTGTCTGGCTATCACATATTTGTTGGATAGCTCCGATTTCTGGAAAATTTGCAGCAACGTCCCATGTGGAATATCCAGTACTCATCTGTTTATTTAGCCATATCTGAGCAATGCATTGTATTCCGCCTTCATTAATTTGTTGTGCTTTAGCGGAAAGGATGTGTGTCGCAATAAGTGCTTTAGCCGTAAGTCCGTCCTCTGGACTCCAGGTATATCTTTCGCCAGCTTCAATGACACTTACTGAATTGTTTGTTGGGTCTCTAAAGTACGGTTGTCCGTCAGGTTTATATAAGTGTTCTCTCTGTCCGTAGTAGCGAGTTCCTCCATTATCGATAATTTGCTGCTCTTCTGGAGATAGCATCAAAAAGGCTAATCCATCAACAAGTCTTAGTATTTCCTCTATTCCGCATTGATAGAACATTTCTGGATGTTGGTCAAAAAGCGTGTTTCGTACCCAATCAAGAACAAATAGATGGTTATGCTCTTTTTTAAGACCTATTTGTAGCAATTCGTAAGTGGCTGGATTACCGGAGGCGTCGAGTGTCATCATTTGAATATCTCTCATTTCAAACTTTGGTCTGCCTGATGGTTCTATATCGACATGAATTCCTGTTATCGCCCGCTTCTGGTTTTCAACAAAAGTGACATTTCCTGTCCATTGTACATCTCCAGAACTTTTGGGCAAGGTTGTGGCATATTCCAAGATTCGCTTTTGATCTTGTTTTGCCGTGTCGCAAGATGAGAGAAGATATGCTGCTGTACCAATAGCTGCTGCTTGTAATAATAGTCTTCTTCCGCGGCTAAAAGGGAACATATAAATTTTTTATGATCAAGTTTATATAATTCCGGTGCAATATCGGCATAAATTACTATTATAACACGAATTAAAATTTTGTTTTGGTTAAAATTTAATGAAGCTGAGTCTCGGTCTGGACTTCATTAAAATTTCATGTAAAATCCTTTGTCAATTAAATTATGAGCACAGATTCATGTCAAAAAAAACATTATTACAAAAGTCAAAAGCACTGGGATCCTCTGTCGCTAATAACCAATATTCCAAATTGCAGAAAGATTCAGAAAAATCAGAGAAAAAAGATGCTAAATTTCGTTCGAATAGAAGCAAACGTTGGCTGATTGTAGGAATTGTCACTGTGATATTAGGATTAATTGCAACTGTTCTTATTTATGGATTTAATAAAAACAAAGAATATGAGTCGCTTTCCACAAAATACATCGAAAAGATTGATGAACTCTCTTCTTCTATTTACGATGAAAGTAGCAAGAATCTTTTAGTCTTAACTACAGATGAGAATTCCTATAGTGACATGGAAAAAGATATTCATGACATGATGTTTACTATCGATTTAATAAATAAACTTGATTCAAATCCGTGGTATATCTTTAAGTCCTTCGTTGAGAATCGTGAATCAGTCAAGGAGGCGGTGGGATTATGTAATGATATTTCTGATAGTTCATACGAAGAATATCAGGAATATTTTGATGATGTTTTAAGTCTTGAAGTTGAATTTGTGAGATTAAATTCAACTTATCCTAAAAACACAGAAGATTTCGAAGATAGGCTTGCAAAATTTACTGAGCAGCGAACAAAGTATGAAGATCTTAAAGCGAGAGTAGATGCTCTTGATCCAAAGTATGAATTTAGCCAAAAAATTAAAAAATCAATGATTGAGTCGATAGACAAGCTTATTGAAAAGACTCAAAGCATTGAGAATTATATTCAGACTTTAATTTCTATTCAGAATCAATATTTAGCAATGTATCCTAGTGTTAACGGAGTTCCTGACCCACGCTATTTCAGCGCATATGATACTGCCAGTGCAGCTGATCTTAATGCCTTGAAATCTACATATTCTGATGCAAAGCTGGTAATTAATGACTATGAAAATACACATTCGCAAGTTGTTTATGATTTCAATGTTGTCTTGATGCAAAGTACTGTTGAATTAAATGAGAAATTATCAAAACTAAGCGAAAATGTTGATAAAAGAACATTCGAACCAGGATATATTGGTTCATTCGTTTTTAGTCGTGATTCAGAGAGTTCAACTCAAATCGAAAATATTAATATTGTTCTTGATATTAAGGAGGATGGCAAATATTCAGTTTCTTATTATTCAAATGTCGAATCGCTTGAGTATAACTTTATTAATGTCGAAAACTTTACTGCTGAGGGTAATTTGGATATGGAGACCTACTCCTCTACATTTGAACAAGAGATTGCACAAGAAACTACTTTTTCTACTGGTAGAGCTGGTATAACAAAGCAATCCTCAAAGACAGCTGCTGTGAGCATTACTTTTGAGTATGGTAGGTATGTTGTAAATATTGGATCTTCTGTATACAATTTGCGGCCAGGAGATATTGATGAAATTAAGGTTGATAGTATGCCATCTGATCAATAAAATTAAATAGTAAGAATTTGTTCCGAGACAGTAGATTTAATTCGTCATTTTCTTGATTTCCCTACTGTTTGTGTTATCCTTACTGTATAAATTATGACAAAAACACTGCCTAAGACAATAAATTTGCTTGAGCCGACTTTTGAGCCCAAAAATACCTGGGATAAGATCTATGATTGGGTGTTTGCAGTGGGTCGATATATCATTGTAGGTGTTGAACTTGTAGTAATACTTGCATTTTTCAGCAGGTTTTATCTCGATGTGAAAAATAATGATCTGAAAGATTCTATGGAGGCAAAGGTTCTTGCACTTGATGAACAGGCTTCTAATGAGCGGAAATTGAGACGAATTGAGAATTCTCTTGTTAACCTTTCGTTAATTCTCGAAAATCAAGAACTGAAATCAAGTGATATTGAAGATGCTCTGGATAAGATTCCATCTGGTGTGACGCTTGACTCTTTTACCATTTCTGAAGACTCTTTGCTTATGGCGTGTCATGCTTCAAGCTATGATCCAATAAAAAAATTGGAAAACAATCTGAGACTTGATCCTGTTTATTCAAATGTTGATGTTTCTCTTGCAAAAGAAGGTGGAGAAGGTGCTGAAATTAAGTTCAATGTTATTGCTACCTATGATAGATAAACAATTTGTATTATGGAATTTGAGATATAGTTGTATTTTTTGATTTTAATTTTTTATTAATGAAATGGCAGTAGTTACATACAGAGAATCATTAAGACGTTTTTTGGAAAATCCTCAAAGAAGGACTTATTCGTTTCTTGGATTTACTCTTGTATTGGTTTTAATTTTCTTGATTGGAGCTATTCGGCCAACAGTCGCTACGATTTCATCGTTATATAGTGAGATCAAGGAGCGTGAACAAGTTGATGCAGCTCTTCAGGCAAAGCTAAATAGTATCCAGTCATTGCAGACAGATTACCTTGAGAGTCAGGACGAATTGTCTTTCCTTGATGTTTTTTTCCCTGAAAATGGTGATTATAGTTTGTTTCTTGCAAGTGTAGAAAAAGTTGGAAATACTTATGGTTTCAAATCAAAAAATATCGCAATCGAATCTGGTTCAGATACATTTAGTAATACATCGCTTTACTCAGATATGGAAACTGTTTCAGTAAGTATTTCAGCGACAGGTCCTTTTTCAAATATTACAGAATATGTTGCACATCTCGAGAATCTTCCCACGATTCCTGATATTACTAGTGTTTCATTTATTCCTGGCAGAGAGGATCCAACAAGTGTCGAAATTATTATCACTATGCGAATGTATAAACAAGCCTCGAGCGATTTAACCAACACCGTTGATACTACTAACTCGCAAGAAGAGATTTAATTTTAAAAATACAATCTAGATGAAAATGAGTAAATGGTCTGTAATTATTCTTTTTTCAATTGTTGCAGTTGTTGTTTGGATTGGACTCGAAATTTTTTTCAGGCTTAGAACTAGTGATGTTGAGCCTGATTATCAATCTTATCTAACTCCTATTACTACGGAATTTACAAGAGTGTCAATTGATGAAGTTAATTCTCGTGAGGAAGAATTTTTGTTAGTGGAACGAAACGATTTAGAATGATTTCTGATTCCTTTGTTTGAGTATCTTTCTGCGCTGGGAATTTTTCGCAATGTTAATCAATGTAGTCTTTTAGCTGTTTTTCCATTGAGGCGACTTTTAGCTTCTTTAATGCTTTGGCTTCAATTTGTCGTATCCGTTCTCTTGTTACATTGAATTCTCGTCCAACCTCTTCTAGCGTTCTTGTGACTCCATCCTGGAGGCCGAAACGAAGTTCGAGCACTCTTTTCTCTCGATCCTGTAATGTGTCAAGAATTTCCTTCATCTGGCTCTTTAAAAAGGCATTTGTAGCTAGGGTCTCTGGAGTCATTGATTGTTCATCTGGAATAATGTCTTGCAGCTCGCTGTCTTGCTCTTTACCAATCTGTGCTGAAAGTGATTTTGGTTGTTGTGCAATTTTCAAAATTTCATGAACTTTCTCAATTTCAATTCGCATAGCTTTGGCAATCTCTACTGGCTTTGGTTTTCGTCCAAGTTTTGTTGCAAGCTCTGAAGATACTTTGTTCAGTTTGTTAATTGTTTCATGCATGTGAACTGGGATTCTGATTGTACGAGCCTGATCAGCAATCGATCTTGTAATTGCTTGTCTTATCCACCATGTTGCATATGTAGAAAATTTAAAGCCTCTCTTGTAATCAAATTTTTCAACTGCTCTTATGAGTCCAATATTTCCTTCTTGAATAAGGTCAAGTAAATGAAGTCCTCTATGTGCATATTTTTTTGCAATACTTACAACTAAACGTAAGTTTGCTGTGACTAAAAGCTGTTTTGCTTCTTCGTCACCTTTCTCGATTCTTTTTGCTAATATAACCTCTTCCTCTGCAGTCAAAAGTGGAGTTTTGCCGATTTCCTGTAGATAGGATCTAACAGCGTCTGTTGAAATGTTTGATTGGATTGATTTGAGAATTTTAATCTTGTGTTCGAGAGTAAGTTGCTCTTCGTTGTTATCATCATCTTCATCGTAACCTGAATCAATTACCTCTATACCTTGGTCCTGAAGTGAGGAAAATATCTGATCCAGAATATCAAGATTTGTTTCTACATTTGGAAATTCGAACAAAATATCATCCTGGGTTAAAAATCCTTGATCTTTACCCTTTTTAATTAGCTTTAAGGCAATTTTTCGATATTTCTCTTTTTTTATTGATTTTTTTAAGTTGGCCATTAGTTGTATGGTATAATATAGGTTAATGGATAGTGATGTCAAAAAAAACAAAAGTAAAACAACTGATCAAAATATGAAAAAAAAGTTTTTTCTTGAGCATGTTGCTAAATATTGTGATAAATGTGGTACTGCTTACCAACCTGAGAATTTAGAAATTCTCCAAAACAATAATTACTCGACGATTATACATTTTTTTTGTGAAAATTGTAAAGCAAGCCAGATGGCTACATTTATTCAACCTCTTGGTGTTTCAAGTCGTATGCCAGTTAATACAGATCTTGTGATTGATGAGATTTCGAGTTTCTCTCAAAAATCAGGTATTAGCTCTAACGAAATCCTAGATGTTCACGAGCTTCTTTCTAATGGCCATGTGACAGTTGAAGATATCTTGAAGTATATGCCAAAAGCAAAAATCACCAAACAATTGTTATCACGTTAGTGACTAAACTGTACGATCTATAATTATGTTGGTTCAAATTTCCTAGAGATCTGAGATTCCAAGTATGTATTCAATTGTTGTGTCTTTCTCTTCTCCTTCCTGAAATCGTGGTTGGCAGTAGTCGTACATCATTGTTGGCATAAGTTCTATATATCGGATTTCTTTATCGTAAATTATTACCTTTAGAACAATGCCCTGACGGGTTTCAGTAGACCACATCTGGTCAAAAAGGAAATTTCCAAGACCGTAGAAGACTGGTTTATCGTTATAATATGTGATTCCTTGAATTTCGTGAGAAGATACCCCGGTAACGATATCTGCTCCAAGGTCAATTGCTTGATCTGCGTGATCAATCTGCTCCTGCGTTGGAGTTGTACCGTATTCTGGCCATAATTGTGAGTCAACCCAAATGATATCAGCATTTTGAGATGCTTCATCCATACTTTTTGTAAATTCATCTACATCGAAATATGCAGTTCCTGCGAGTCCATTTCCGGACAAAACTCCTGAAGGACCCATATTGTTGTATCCTAAAAAGGCTATTATGCCAGCCGATGTTTCAATATAGAGAGGTTTCCATGACTCTTCAAGATTGTCTCCACCGGCATAATAGTTAATGTTATTATTTCTATAAGTTGCTAAAGTGTTAGAAAATGCAGTTTTTCCATAGTCAGCCATATGATTTCCTGTCAGGCTGACAATATCAGTGCCGATATCAAGCATGTTTTGAAGATATGTGGGTTTTCCGCAAAATGCTGTTGTGCCAGCTGATTGTGTACAACCTTCTACAAATGAACCCTCATTGCTTATTATTGTAAAATCTGCATTTGAAACTGTGTCTTTTACTTCTAATATTGGATATTGAATCCCTTTTCGTTGCTCGCATAAAGTCCATCCAGGTCCACCAATTACCGAAGTTCCTGTTTTTATTATTGATACAAAATCGCTTGATTGAGGTAATTTGATCATGTACCCAAGATTAGTTAGTGAGTCATTGTCTGGTAGATTGTCTCGCAGAATTTTTATGATCTCCGGGTTTCGTGTTGAGAATTTTACGTTTAAAATCATAGGATAAGTTTTTGAGGAATCTTGTAGCCATAGATCTTGATCAAAAAAGTTATGTCCATTAACCGGGATGGCAATTCGTGTATTATCTAGCTCACTAAGTGTGACAAGATGAAGTTGATCCTGTTGATCCAGACTTCTATCTGTAGGAACAGAGAAGGGTTCTTCTATTAGTAGATTCGAATCAAAATCTATTTTTTCTGAAATATTTGTAATTGTATTGCTTGTGGAAAGTAGGTTGTTCCAGGCTTTTGTAATAACTAGAATTTGATATAGGTTAAACGCCGGATTTTTATTGCTGTCATCTGTCGTGTCTTTTGTGAATTTTTCTGATGAAATTTGTAATGTGCTATCTTCTTTTTTTTCTGTAATGCTCCAATCGTATTTCTGTGCAAGTTCATTAACTGCTGTTCGAATTGATTCTGGAGTTGATTCGTCAAAAAAGACGGTTATGTTATGATTATCACTTTTGTTATCTGAGTTTTTCTGAGTTGATCCCGGAATATATTTTATAGTTAAGAAAACTGCTAAAATCAGAACAACAATAATAATGGCAACAAAGGCTAATTTTGGAGATTTCTTTTTTGGAGTGATCTTAGCGCCTATATTATTAGAGCTAATGTTTATAACTCCCATATTATTTCGACTTTTTTATCAGTTTTTAATTCACTATCTTCAACAAGAGAGTTAATCTCTCTATGCATGTTGGGATAATCAAAAGGATTCCATTGTTCTGGATATGCAACTTGAACTGTGATCTCATCGTTCATTGTACCGGATTGTTTTTTTAGGTTAAGCGTGTATTTTATTTTTCCCCCTGGTTCTACTGTAAGTGGAAAATCTTGAGAGTCACTAGTAAGTGCATAAGAAACTGAAAATTGTTTTGCTGAATTAATTGGTACATTAACCCAGCCAGTTACGATTTTGAAATTTCTTGCTTCATCATTATAAATCTTTAATGATGATACACCATCAGTTTTTGTGATATCTGCATCTATTGGAATATAAAGGCGAACAAAGTTCTCATATTCACCTTCTGGATATCTGTTTTCCGTACTTCTGTTTGTATAGTTGACTGTGACTTTCTGCTGAACTTCATTTTCGTCAATTATTATCATTTTGTAGTCTATTGTCCTATCTATAAAATAGTTGGCCTTGTTGCCACCATTGTTCCACTCGACTAAATATACTTGATTAGTGTCGTGCTCTAATTGTCCGTTCCAGCCTTGTTCTGATAGGAGTTTGTCAATTTCACTGTTAAACATATAAATTTGAACATGCTTTTCGTTCAAAGCTGTAACTGTGGTTTGAGCTATTGCTGGCCATTTACTCGATGGGCTCTTAAGCGTTTTGACTAGTAATGCATTTGCGAGATTTGATAGGAACACCGGCTTTTCTGTACTTCCTGGTGTAAAGTTTCTATGAATTTCTATTATTTTATCGTAAAGGTTATCTTTTGTTACTTTTTCATCTTCTGAGTCAACCTTAAGCTCTCCCCAGATATCGATTAATTGTCTTGCATATTCAAGATCAATAGAAATAATGCCATCAGCACTTACAATCTGATCTTCTAGTTTCAAAAAATATTCTGCTGTCTCTGCTGATTCTGGATAATCTGCTGACCAGTTTGAAAGCGAAAGATTCCACTGATTGATATCAAGTGCATCTTGCATCATTTCAGGTGGAGCAATTTTCTCATCAAGTTTACCATCTGCTTCATAAACATCTTTAACTTCTAATTCTCTAACTTGACCATGTTCTATTCCAACGATTGCAAAACAAGAAATCCAGCCTCCTGTACTTCGTAATTCCATTGGGTTTTTTAATAAAATGACATAGGTTTGTCTCCCGTCTTTTCCTAATATTTCAGGAATATATGCTGCGAAGCTGCTGAATGTACCTATTATGTCGCTTGTCTCACCTGTTTGGTCTTTCAGCATTTTGATATATTTTGAAATTTCTTCTGGATAGTCATCTGGATTTACATTTGTCAGAGACTCCTTGGCAAGTGAAATTTCAAACGATGCACTATCGATGTAATGCAAATTGCTTTCCATATCCTTCAACTCATTTAGGTACTCTCTAGAGCCTTGTCCTGCAGATCCGTCAAATGAAGCAACTGGCTCGAATTCTTTAAAATATGTTGCATATGGGTCCAGTCCTTGGACAAGATACTGGCCTGATTTTGTCAGATGTTCTATGGAAGATGAAATTAACAGCATATCATTGTATTCTTCATCTACACCTTTGATATATTTAAGCCAGAATAAACCTTCCCATCCTGATGTTGACACTGATGCAAAATAGTTGGCTTTTTCTAGTGACCTGGCAGCTTTTTCTGTTTCGAGTGATTTCGCTTCGTTGTACCCTTTTTGCCCGTAGTAATAGGTTAATGTACTTCCTCCGACTATCTGAAATATTGGATTGATTATGAAAATGTAAAGGATTAGAAAAATTGTTCCGTAAATTCCATATTTGATTAAATTTTTTGGTTTCAAAGAAATGTGTTTAAATTTGCTGAAGAATTCAGAAAATGTTTCTGATATTGCTCCAAAAAATCCTTTTAAGGGCCCAGATACTGCTAATAGTGCTTTTCCTGTAGCCGTAAGCTTTTCGGATCTGTGTGGCAATACTTTAGGCTTATCTTTGATCGGTTTTCTTTCTGCTGTTGGCTTATCATCCCATTTTATTTTGTATTGTTCATAAAAATATTCAATAGTTTCGTGAAGTGCCTTTTCAAATGGAATTTTTGGTTTCCATCCAAGTTTTGTAAGGTTTTGAGCTGGAATATAAACTCCTTTTTGCATTGTTTCTTCTTCTGCTTCAGTAAAAACGATCTCTGTTGCCTTGGGATTGAGCTCTAAAATTCTATATGCAAGATTTAAAACGGAAATTTCTTCAGGGTAACTTATTGTAAAAACCTCACCGTTAGTTTTTGAACTAAACATAGCCTTAATCAATCCATAAACTGCATCAAGTAAATGCACATAGTAGCTGTAATCAAGACCTTCTCCTTTTATTGTAATTCGCGGTTTTGTAATAGCCTCTTTTACCATTTGAACAAATATGGTTTCTTTTTCTGTTGATATTTTTTTGCCGATGATCTCACCTAGTCTAGCAATACGTACATTTAACCCTGATTGATCGTGATATTCCGCTGCTAGGTTTTCGCAATATCGCTGTAATTCAGCTGGTGTGTAGGCGTTTTTTGCTGATACCTCCGATAACTTGTCTGCCCATGTATCTTTTTGTTCAGTAATTAATCGGTGAAGTTCAATCGTTGAAGCTAAAAGAATTTTGGATGAATGTCTGACACCAAGTTTAAATGCAACATCTGCGATATTTGTTTCAGATAAAAATTCCTTCGAAGATAAAGCTTCTTTTTGTTCGAATTCGTCATTATTGAGAAGGAATATGTAGTCAATTCTTTTATACTTTTTACTGATTGATTCAAGCCCTGAAATATCGTAGGAGAAAATATTATATTTTTCCTTCATATTTCGAAGTAACTGGTCTTTTGCCTTTGTAAAGGTATCGACAAGTACAATCTGACTTTTTTGTGTCGATAGTAGCTCTGTCAGTTTTTCACCAATAGTATTTGCTCCATGAATTATTAGTGTTACAGGATTTTTGGTAGATGTTTCTTTACTCATTTTTTAATAGATCTATTGGTTTTGTCATTAATTTAACTTCGACGATAAGGGTGTAACCACTTCTCGATATAACCTCTACGTCTAATGGTTCATAGCCAGTTTGTTCAACCTTAACAGTATGTTCTCCTTCGCTAAGAGTGACTATGTTTGAATCTGAGATTGATGTCTTTTCACCATCTATCCATAAATCTGCATCTTTAGGAGTGATGTCTAAAAGTATTGTTGGTTTGGAATTTTGAGATTTTTGGTAATATGCAACTTTAAGAGAGCTAAATTCTTCAGTTGGACCGATCTCTGCTTCGATAAAAGCTCGTGTGTCTGGCTCCAAATTAATTTTTCGTCCGATTGATTGATAGAAATCAGAACTTTCAGTTTCTCTTCGAAGTTCAATTTGATACTCACCTGATTTTAAATTCGCTGATGAATATGGTGTCTCACCGATTTTTTTACCATCTAAATACACATCAGCCTTGCCACCTGGAGAATTAACAGTTAACGCTGCACCATTATTAAATAGTGATGATTCAAAAAGGTATTTCCAGGGTTGTGACAGTGATAATGCCATAAATAAACCTACAACTAGTAGGGCTAATACAATTTTGACAATGACTTTTTTCATAATGTTCATTATAAATTTCACTTTTAGAAAAATCAATGATTGTATTACAGTCTAACAGGAATATGACAGAAATGGTACATTCAATGAAATCATTGTAAAAAATGGAAGATTTATGAGAAATTGATATATTGTTATTTTTTCGGAAGTCCTACTAGTGTTTATTTAGTATGAATATTTTTGTTCTGGAGTGTCTCCTTGCGGTTTGTTTTTCTCTTTACGGATCTTGTTAGCAACCTTGAAAATGAGATATGTAAATATTGCGATTATAATAAATGCTAATAGCAGGGCAAATCCTTTCATCGCTCCAGAAAATGCAAGTGCAATTGCAGCCATAACTGCAGAAATCAGATATTCTACGAAAGCCACCGTTGATTCAGTTAAACCAAGATTGAGAAGTCTATGATGTAAATGTGATTGATCACTAATGGACATAAGCTGCTTAAATGATTTTGGTTTGTATTTGATTATTCTTCCAACAATAACAATAACAAAATCGGTCAAAGGCATCATTAGTATGATCATAGTTAACATAATTTTTGCACCGCTAAGCAAGCCTAGTACGGCAAGAATGTATCCATATGTTGATTTACCAGGGGAACCGCTCATAATTTTTGCCGGTTTGAAGTTGTAAAACAAAAATCCAAATAAAAGACCTGCCATAGTGATGCTTACTGTTGCAGGAATTTGTTCGTTTACTCTGACACTTAGTAAAAATAGTGCCAAGAATCCAAGAAATGAATTACCTTCAATTAACCCATCAGCACCACCTACCCATTTTACGGCGTTAATACATACTAAAATCCATCCAATTAGAAACAAATCTCCTGGCAGAATTATCTCGAATGGGATTTCACCAATTTTTCCCAAAAAGTTCCACCAATCTAGATCTATTGTCCCACCAAAAGGAGTAGAAATAAATGATAAATTCATTGGTGAAATGAATATTAGTATTGCAGCAATCATTTGAGCAGAATATTGAGCGGTTGCTGAGATTTCGTAAATATCGTCAATAATTCCCATTACTACTAGTACGGAAACCCCTGCAAGAAGAAAAAGTAAATTTGTATCAGGTTTTAGTGTTACAAAGCAAATTATTAATAGAGGAATAATTACGGCTGTTCCTCCAAATTTTGGTAATGGTTGCTTTTCTAGGTGTCTTCTGTCTGAAAATTTCTTTCCGTCTCTTTGACTTGGTGGTTTTCCTATTATATTGAATTTTCGAGCAACATAACCAGCGATTGGTGTGGAAAACAATGTAATTAAAATAGAAATCAGAAACAATGGTAAATACTTGGTATATGGGTGGTAGTTATCTGGTAGGTAATTGTTGATTGTTTGTACGAGATTGAACATTTCGTTGTAGGTCTTATTTATCTTAATTTAATATGTTTATTTAACAATGTTTTAATTTTCTCGACATATTGCGAATTCATTAAAATATCATTAACAAGGATTTATACAAACCTAAATAGACAAAAATCGAAGATAAGATCTGAGTAATAATAAGCAAATATGAAATATCTTTTGATTTGAAATAAACCTTACTTCCCAATGCAACTCCAACTAGTTGCACAATTGCAAACGTAATTAAAAAAAATAGAAGATCTTCTTTTGTTATCAATCGATCCTTTTTGACTGGTAAGTAGTAAAACAAAGGAAATTTATAATCCAGCTTAGAGAGTTTCTCTGCAAATTTTGTATACAGAAAGTAAGGTGCTACAGTATTTAGAAAAAATAAAAACCATAAAATAGCAGATCTCCAATATATGAATAATTCAAGAATTCTAAGCTTTTTTCTTGCGTCATTTTTAAATCGGTCAATTAATGGATTGCCCTTGTATTTAATTCCAAGATCAAGTTGTGTCTCAATTTCCTGCTTGCTATTTTTATTCGCTGTGCGTTGATCGAGGACTGATTTTCGAGTTTTTGTATTAGTATTAGTTATTTTAGTAATTTCTTCTTTTGTGTGAATCATTTTTTTCATTGGAAGTATTATATAACATTCAGGAGAATTCTTAAGCCCTGTCTGTTAATTGCAGGAAAATAGGGAAAAGCTGAAAAAGTTCTTCTTTACTACACTCTGCTGCTCGTTTGCTCAAGATCATTGTAATTTCATTGTCATGTTCGAATTTCGATTTATTTAGCAAATTTTTATTTAACGTTCGTAAATTATTTAGAATTGTTTTTCTCGGATGAGTAAAAAGAATTTTTACGAATTTAATATACTGCTCTGGATTATCAATATCTGTCTTAGTTTTCAATTCAAATTTAATTAATGAGCTCTCAACTTTTGGAATAGGTCTAAAGTTTTTGGGTGCAATATTCATTAAAATTTGTTTATGGGAGTATATTTCGCTCATGTGATACAGGAAAGTAGCTTTCGGAGGAGCTTGAATATAATTCATTGCAACTTCTTTTTGAATTATAAATGTAAGATCCTTTGGTTTTTTTTTGTCATACGTTAGAAATTGCTTAATTATCTGTTTTGAAATACTGTATGGCAGTGAACCATAAACTCGATATTTTTGAATGTTTTCTTTTTCAAGAATCTTTTCAAGATTAACTTTTAAAATATCTTCATTAATTAATTTAATATTTTTGATTTTAAACTTCTCAATATCACTATTAAGCAAAAGATGTAATCTTGAATCAATTTCGACAGCAATTATCTTTTTAACCTTACTTGCCAGTGGAACTGTTATTGCTCCAAGACCTGGTCCAATTTCGATAAAAGTCTCGTCTTCTTCAGGTTTTATTTGTGAGACAATTCTTGAAATAATATCTCGATTAACAAGAAAATTTTGTCCTAGGTCCTTATTCTTAAGATTCATTTAGATTGGGGTATCTCAGGTCAATTATATTATTAGATTCTTTGAATTTAAGATTGCATTTGTTACATATGAATAGTCTTCCTTGTTGTTTAAAATCTCCTTTGCAATTTGGGCAACAGATAATCGATTCAATAGATTTTCTTTCAGCTGTTTGTTTACGCTTAACTTGTTTTGACGCTTCTATGACCACACTTGGAGTTATTTTAGTCCAGAATAAAATATTTTGAGCAAGTTTTTCAAGAAAAATTAATAATTTTAAAGGTATTAATTTTTTTGCAAGGTTTATTCTAAAAAATGAGAGAGGATAAGTTCTTTTGATTGTCATTTCATGTGAAACTATCTCCCGTTTTAAATGTCTGTAATCAAAGTTGTAGAAGATTCCTGGTGATTTCCGATCCGTACCTTCAGCATTTTCTCCAGTTTTATGCTTATATGGCTTGCCTGAGAAAAAAAAATCAAAATCAAATTTAAGCAGGTGCTTTAATCGATTTTTAATATGTAATTTATTTGCAAACTCGAGCACAATATCTCCTTTTGGCATTATGATCCGTGTAAGTTCATTTACCGCCTTTGAAATATCTTCCAGATGATGAGCCACTCTGACCATTAAAACTGTATCTATAATGTCCTGCTTAAAGGGTAAATTATAGATATTAGCAGCTACAAAGAATCCATTTTTGATACCTTGTTCCCGTAATTGTATCTGTGCTTTGTTAAGAAGTTCTGTAGAATAATCACAAATTATAAATTTGTGGTATTTCTGGTGATATGTTTTAACAAGACGACCAAATCCTCCACCTATATCGATTATCCATTGTCCGTTTTTTCTTTTGAAAATCCTATCAAGTAATGCAGTTTCGGCCTGATGCTCGTATTCTCTTGATTTCCAATACGTAGTGTAATCATATTTGCTTTTATCATAGTCAGAGACTTCTGGTTGTTTGGTCATTTATATTTGTCAGAACAATTAAAATATTTGAGTTTTATTTTTCATTAATTCTTGTTTTTAATTTTGCGTCCAAGTTCATTCAGTTTTTCAGATAATTCAGTTGCTTTTTTAATATCATTACTAATTTCTGCACGTTTCAATTCTCTTCTGACTTCTTCATATTTGATCTTTAATCCATTGGTTTTTATTTGGGCTATTGTATCAGATATTTCTTTTTGAATCTCGTTTAAATTATCATTTGACAATAATTGTTGATCTGGATTCATGATAAGGTTTTTCAACGAATCTTGCTCTTCAGTGCTCAGTTGGCCAAATAAATTATCTAGAGACTCAACTTTTTCATTCTTGATTATTTCAAAAATCTTCTTTATGAACTCATCTTGGAAAAAATTTAGATCAATATCAAGATTTTCTTTGGTAAACAATTTTGGATCAGAACAAAATAATCTTAAGAGATATGTTTCATGTGAAAACGTATTGATGTTTGGTTGATTTGGTAACGCTTTTGCCATTTTGCCAGGTTTTTGGGGGCTTTGTGATGTAGTTGAGTATGCGCTCCTTTTTGAAAGATTTCTTAGTTCTTGCTTGATCAAATCCTCAGGTGTATCAATAACAGCACTTATCTCCTTGATAAAATGATCTTGAACTACCTTATCAGTAATAATATTTATTATTGGAAGTATTTTGGTAAGGATTATCTTTTTGCCTTGAACTGAAGAAGGATCAACCCTTTCTGTTAATTTTCCGATAAAATTTGAAATGGCAGGAGTTCTATTTTTCACTGCAGTTATCCATAGTTTTTTATCATGGCGAATGCATTCATCTGCATCTTTTCCATAAGGTATATTTATGATAAACACGTTAAATCCCTGTTCGTAGGCAAGAGCTGCAGCTCTGACAGACGCTTTGATTCCTGCAGCATCAGAATCAAACGCAATTGCAATATTTTTTGTATATCGACTAAGTATTTGTAGCTGTTCCTTTGTGAGACCCGTGCCAAGAGGTGCAACAGCGTTTCTTATTCCAATTGAAAAATCTGAAATGACGTCGGTCTGTCCTTCATGAAGTATTACAAAATCCTTATCTGAGATATATTTTCGTGCTTGAAAAATTCCAAATAAATTATATCTCTTCTTGAATATTACTGTTTCTGGTGAGTTTAAATATTTTGGCCTTTTATCGTCCTTATCAAGAACTCTACCGCTGAAAGCCAATATGTTTCCTGAAGTATTTTGTATTGGAAACATTATTCTGTCATAAAATCTATCCCGCAAATATTTCCACTTCTGTGTTGATAATCCATATTCAATGAGTTTAGACTCAGGGATTCCTTTCTTTATTAGGAATTTGGTAAGAATATCATTGTTTTCGCTTGTTGGTGCATATCCTATTTCGAAACATTGACTTGACTTAGATGATAAGTTTCTGTTTTCTAAATACTTGCGGGCTTTTAGTCCTTTGTTCTTATCGTTTAAGTAGTAAGTAAAAAATTTTTGAACTAACTCGTAAATATTTTTTGCTTCTACTATTGTTTTATAATTTTTGTCAGAAATATTTGAAGTTTTAATTTGGATTCCAGCTTCCTTTGCGAGCCTTGTGATTACTTCAGGAAACTCAAGATTCTCGATTTTTTGAAGAAATGAAATAACATCACCATGTTCGCCACATCCAAAACATTTATATATTTTTAATTCCGGATTGACTGAAAATGATGGTGTATCTTCAGTGTGAAATGGACATTTTCCAAAAAGATTTCGGCCAATATTCTTTAATCTAACATATCTTTTTACAACCGTATCTATCGGAATTCTATCTTTTATTTCTTCTATTACTTGTCGATCAAATCCTTTGAATGCTGGATTGTTTGCTGTCATTAAGCAGTGTCTGTCAATTTATTGTTTTAATGCTTTAAATAGCTTCGCATGTGAATTTTAAGGGGCAGTACAACTGTATTGTGCCCCAGATAGGGTACAAATAATGCTGGCAGTTCCGTATTCATCATTAATCAAGGTTACGGGCTCACCATTTATTGTTACTGATGTGGAAGAGACTTTTCCTGATCTGATGTAAAAGCTTTCATTAGCTGTGAACTCCATGGTGTTTGGTGCAGTTACAGTTTGTGCGAGTACTGATTCACCATCAATTTCGATTTCTAGCCATGCTGCATCTATTGTTACTTCTACAACAATGTTCATGACGTTCTCAACCGTGGTGTCATCTTGAGTAGTTTGGTTATTATCCTCTGTATTATCGCCTTCCGTTACATTCGTATTATTTTGTGTATCGCTATCAGGATTTGTTTCCTGTGAATTGTCTTCTGGGTTTTTGTATTCCACTGTACGTATTACAACTGCCTCTTTACCAATATTGTCTGGATGTCGTGATTTGACGACAATTGTATTTGAGCCTGGATTTAATTTTACTGATGTTTCAAATTCTCCATTATTTGATACTTGAACAGATTCATCATTGACAGTAACAAACATTCCTACTTCTGTTTTTCCTTTTACATCTATTCTATCTTCGGTAACTGTAATATCTCCTTCAGGCTCTGATACTTTCAAATACGGAGGTTTTTGGAAGTTATAGAATTGAATAATTAGATATCCGATTGTTGCAATTACAAGAGTAATTATAACGCCCATAATTAGGACTGTCGGAGTCATAACAAAGGCTGGTGTTTTAAATTTTTCTTCTTTTTTTGAAATAGTTGGCTCAGGGTCAGAGCTTTGACTTCTTCTGTATAATGCAAGTACTTTGTTTGAATTGATGCCAAGAAATTTCGCGTAATTTTGCAAAAAACCTTTTGCGTAAACAGATGATGGAAATTTTTCGAACTCATCATTTTCTAGTGCTGTTATGTAATCCCTTTGGATTTTTGTTGCAGCAGATACGTCCTGGATTGTATATCCTTTTTTTTCTCTTTCTTTTTTTAATATAGTCCCTGCAGTAAGCATATTTTATTTATTTAGAAATGAGTTTGCATCAGTTATTAAAACTTTTCGTGCTTTACTACCGTCTTCCGGTCCTACTACGTGTTTCTCGTATAGTTCATCCATCAATCTGGCTGCTCGATTATAGCCAATCCTTAGTTTCCTTTGTAATAGTGATGCCGATGCTTTTTGAGAAGACACTACGATTTGAACTGCATCTGCAAATAACGGATCATCTGAAACTCCTCCTTCGGTTGAATCTCCTTTGGCTCCTTCTGTTTGTGGTTTGATTATGTTTGCGTCGTAATCTACATTGTCAACTTGAGTTTTAACGAAATCTGTTATCCTTTCTATCTCTTCATTTGATACATATGCACCTTGAATTCTGTATGGTTTTGAAATATCTGGAGCTTTAAATAACATATCTCCATTCCCAAGTAAGGTTTCTGCACCTGGCATATCTATAACTACACGTGAATCTATGCTTGTCGCAACACTCATACCAACTCTTGCTGGTACATTGGCCTTGATTAATCCTGTAATAACATCAACGGATGGTCTTTGCGTAGCGAGAACGAGATGTATTCCAACAGCACGTGCCATTTGTGCTAGACGGACAATTCTTGATTCGACCTCGGCTCCAGTTGTGAGCATAAGGTCTGCCATTTCATCGATTACTAAAACTATATATGGTAATTCTGGATATCCCATTAATTCGTTGTATTGCTTGATATTTCTAACTTTTTCTTGCTTCAGTATTCTATATCTTCGCTGCATTTCGTTAACTAGCCATTGCAATGCATTCACCACGTTATCTACCTCAGTAATCACAGGTGTTAGTAAATGTGGAATATCATTATATGGTGTCAGTTCGACCATTTTCGGATCAACAAGAATGAATTTGAGTTGATCAGGGGAAAGGCTCATCAATGAACCACAAAGGAATGTATTTACAGCTATAGATTTGCCAGAGCCAGTAGCACCAGCGATCAAAATGTGCGGCATTTTGGTAAGGTCAGATATGATGTTTTTACCAGTAACATCTTTTCCCAGTGAAAACGGTATCATTCCATTAAACTCACTCCATTCTTTTGATGTAATAATCTCTTTGATCTTAACGAAATTTGGTGAATCATTTGGTATTTCGATTCCAATATATGATGTTCCAGGAATTGGTGTGAGAATACGTACACTTCCTGAAGGTACAGCGAGTGCTAAAGCAAGGTCGTTTGCAAGTGCTTTTACCTTTGACACTTTTGTGCCGATAGTTATGCTTATGGCATATTGGACTACTCTTGGTCCAGCTGAATAGTCAACTACCCTACTTTTGATGTTAAAACTTCTCAGTGTTTTTTCTATGATTTCACCTTTTTTCTTATATTGTGCAGGTGATGTCTTATATACTTTAGGTTCTTCGCAAAGATCTGGTGATGGTAAGGTCCAGTTTGGATATTGAATTCCGTGCGGTTTGTTTTCTGAATCAGCTTTATCGTCTTCCTCTTTTTTGTTCGAATTGGAAAAATCCAAGTTCGATGAAGTATTATCTATGTTAATATTAGTATTATAATTATCGGTATCATTGTCTTCTGAAATATCTGTCAATATATCATTTTTGCTGTGATTTGAATTGTTTTCTCCATCCATCTGAGGATTGGTATTCATATCGAGTCCCATTTCCCCAATATAATCAGAATCTAATTCTTTTCTTTCAAGATTAAGATCCTCTTGTGGACTCCTTGTGATTTTCTTATGGAATATATTCTCTGTAATAAATTCCTTGATTTGTAATAAAGTAATTCCTGACAAAATTGTAATAGCAAAAAGGAGCATTATCAGCAAGGCTATTATTCCTGCAAATCTTCCCAAGAAATCTATTAGTATTTTGCTTATATAGTAGCCATATAGTCCGCCACCCTGACCTGACATGGCGACTTCTTTCGCCAGTTCTGTTGGAATTATAAAGTGTGCGAATGTGCTGATTATTGATGACATAAGAAATATGCCGAACAAGATTCTTGGTGTTAAGAATTTTAGATCTATTCCGATTAGATAAATTCCAAGTAGTATTGTCGATATTCCGAATGGTAAACATGAAACTCCAAAGAGTTTAACAATGTATTCAAACACGACTCCGTTCATGAATAATGCCAATATTTCTATTAGCCCTATAAATGCTAGGATTATTCCTAAAGCAATTTTTGTTTCAGGGCTTTTGATGTTTATCGTTTTGTTATCTTTTGTTTTTGGTCGGCCTCGTTTTTTTGCCATGATAATTTTTTGGTAATTTGCATTAATATATTGTTTTTGTGATCAATAATTATTGTATTAGAAGTGATGTCTTTTTACAATATAAAAATAAACAGATGAAATATGTTATTAATTGGAAAATGCTGTAATTGGAAATAACCTGTTTCATCCATTTGTATTTCAGTATTGCATTTTGTCTATAATTGTAAGAAAATGTAATAAGAATTTGTAGATGTCTAGTATAAAGATTACTGTTTTTGCTGCAGGTTGGCGATTAATATCAAACATCAGGTTTGACATAAGATCGTTTACATGTTACTATCACCGGGATTTTCAATAAAAATTAGTTTCTCATAATGTTTTTGAAGGATATTAGTCTTTTCAAAGTTTATTAAAGTTTTTAGGAAGACCTATGTGGTCTTCTTTTGTTTATATAATTATTAATAATAGGACTAAAATATATGGATACTCGAGAATTTATTCCTCGCAAGAATACTTCAGGCAGATTTGTTCTTGGAACTTCAGATAGAATATTGCCGCTGCCAAATTTCATCGAAGCTCAGCATCGATCTTTTGATTGGTTTAAATCTGAAGGTGTAAGAGCTCTTTTTAACGAGATAAATCCAGTTAAGGATACTCTTGGAAAAATGTGGACATTAGAGTTTGGTGATTTTGAGTTTGGGAAACCAAATAGAACTGTACGTGAATCTATTGATAAAAATCTCTCATACGATGCACCGTTACATATTACGGTGAGATTGAAAAGTGAGAGAACTGGTGAAATTAAGGAACAATCCATCTTTGTAGCTGATGTACCTATTATGACCAAAAACGGTTATTTTGTTATCAATGGTGTTACTAAGGTTACAGTTCATCAAATTGTAAGAGCAGAAGGTGTATTGTTTGAAGAGAGTAAGACAAGTACAGTTACCAACAAGCTATACTCTGCAAGGCTTATGCCTATGAATGGCCCGTGGTTTGTTTTTGAGGTAAATAAACATCTTGTTATGACTTTGAGATTGGTTAATAAGCGACCAAAGATTTTATTAACGTCACTTCTTCGAGCACTTGGTTACTCTTCTGATGATGAGATTCGCGAGCTATTTAAGGATGTAATAGGTCTTGATCGTGATTTAATCGAAGCTACATTGGAGCGAGATAGTACTCATAATAAAGAACAGGCTGTTATTGATATTTATAATAAGATTAGACCTGATGAGTCTGTATCTATCGAATCGGCGGAGAAATACATTAAAGGATTCTTTTTCAATAAAAGACGATTTGATTTGGGTAGAGTAGGGCGTTATCAATTGAATAAGAAATTAGGACTTGATTTTGAAATGAAACCTGAACATTACAGATTGTACAATGAAGATCTTGTTCAGATAATTCGAAATATTATATTACTTCATAATCGTAAGAGATCTCCGGATGATTTAGATCATTTGGCAAACAGAAGAATTAGAAGCGTTGGTGAACTTCTTGTTGATGAAGTACGTTCCGGTGTACTTAGGATGGAAAAGAATATTCGAGATAGGATGAGTATGCATGGTGAAGACACAAATGTTACCCCAAGTATGTTAATAAGTACTAAGCCTATTGCTGCAGCTGTAAATAGCTTCTTTGGTACTGGTCAGCTGTGTAGGTTTATGGATCAGGACAATATTATGGCTGAGCTTTCTCAGAAGAGAGAGGTTACGGCAGTTGGTCCTGGTGGTCTTACAAAGGAACGTGCGACGTTTTCAGTTCGTGATGTTCATCATTCACATTATTCAAGATTTTGTCCTGTTATGACGCCAGAAGGTCAGCCAATTGGTGTTGTTATTAATCTTGCGTTATATGCTCGAATTAATGAATATGGTTTTATTGAAGCTCCTTACATCAAGGTTTTAAACAAAGTAAAAAATAATAAAAAGTCATTGTTGAATAGAATTCCATTAGAGGATATTAAAGATCCAAAGTCCAAGAAGGTCGTTGTTAAAGCATTTGAAAAGATTACAGAAGCTACTGCAGAAAAAGTTTCTAGGATAACAGATATTAAAGAAATAAATGTTGTCTCATTTAGAAGTGAAGAGATTATTTATGTAGCTCCTTCTGAAGATGACGCCTTTGTTATTACTATGTCTACTATAAATCTTGATGAAAATGGTAACATCCTTGATAAACTTGTTTCCGTACGTTCAGAGGGTCACTTCTTTTTGAGACCTGCACAAGATGTTCAACTTATGGATGTTACTCCATCTCAGATTTGTAGTGTCAGTTTAGCAGCTATTGCTTGTGGTCATAATGATGATCCCGCAAGAGGATTGATGGGTTCTAATATGCAAAAGCAGGCAGTTCCATTGCTTAAAACTCAGGCATCAATTGTTGGTACTGGTTATGAGGATGAGATTGCTAAGCAGACGGGTTGGTCAATCTATGCAGAAGAAGATGGTGAAATCACATATGTTGATGCAGAAAAAGTTGTTGTTAGGTATAAAGGACAGAAAACTGATAAATCCTATGAATTAACAACATTTATGGGTACTAACCATGAAACGTGTTTCAGTCAGAAGCCTGTGGTTAATTCAGGCCAAAAGTTAAAGAAAGGTGATTTGATAGTTGATGGTCCTGGAATTCAAAATGGAGAACTTGCCCTCGGTACAAATCTTACCTGTGCATATATGATTCTTGATGGGTATGTTTATGAAGATGGATTTTTGATTTCTGAACGTGTAGTAAAAGATGATATGCTAACTTCTATTCATATTAAAAAATATGACCATGAGATTCAGGAAACTGAACTTGGTCCAGAAGTTTTAACAAATGATATTCCAAATGCAAGCGAAAGAGCACTTAAAAACCTTGATGAAAAAGGAATTGTCCGAGAAGGGTCACGTGTCAGGTCTCAGGATATCCTTGTTGGTGTCATTGCTCCAAAAGGAGAACAGGAATTGACATCAGAGGAAAGACTTCTTCGAGCAATTTTTGGAGAGCAAGCCCATGATGTTAGAGATAATTCCTTGAAAGTTCCACATGGTCAGCACGGTGTAGTAATAAAGACTCAAGTACTGGATGTAGAGAATGGGGATAAATTGCCATCAGGCGTTCTTAAAAGAGTAAGTGTATGGGTTGCAGATACGAAGAAGATCTCTTTTGGAGATAAACTTGCTGGTAGACATGGAGATAAGGGTACAATTTCGGGAATTTTGCCAGTAGAGGATATGCCATTTATGGAAGATGGAACTCCTGTTGATATTATTATCAATCCAATTATGATTAAACGTATGAACGTTGGTCAGTTGCTCGAAGTACGTTTAGCAAAGATTGCAAAGGATCTTGGTATAAGGATCGGTTTACCAAACTTTGAAAATCTTAGAATTGATTGGTTGTATGATGAAGCTAAATCAAAAGGTGTTAATACTGATGAACGTGTGAAATTATTTGATGGTAGGACGGGTAATCCTTTCAAGAAGAAGATAAAAGTAGGACCGAAATATATTCAAAAGTTGAAACATATTGCTGACACGAAGATTCATGCAAGATCAACTGGTCCATATACACTTGTAACTCAACAGCCACTTGGTGGTAAGGCCCAGATGGGCGGACAAAGATTTGGAGAAATGGAAGTTTGGGCGCTTGAAGCTCATGGTGTTCCAACAGTCCTTCAGGAAATGTTAACTATCAAGTCTGATGATGTGAAGGGTAGGGCAGACGCGTACAAAGCTATTATTCATGGAGAAAAAATTGAGACAATTTCTACTCCTGAATCATTTAAAGTTTTGATTAGGGAGTTAAATGCCTTGTCTCTTGATATCGATTTAATTTATAACAAAGCTGATAATACAGATGGAGCCGAACAACAACCAGAAGAAAAAGAAGAATAAGTTCGATTCATTTGATGCTATAAAGGTAACATTAGCATCTCCTGAACAAATTCTTTCTTGGTCTCATGGAGAGATCACAAAAGCAGAGACTATCAATTATCGAACACTTAAACCAGAGCCAGATGGATTAATGTGTGAAAAGATTTTTGGTCCAAGTAAAAATTACGAATGTTATTGTGGAAAATATAGAAAAGTTCGATATAAAGGAATAATCTGTGACAAATGTGGTGTAGAGGTGACTACAAACAAGGTTCGACGTGAACGAATGGGACATATCAAACTTTGTGTTCCTGTTACCCATGTATGGTATTCGTTTAGCGTTCCAAATAAGATTGCTACAATTCTTGATATTTCACAAAAGAAGCTTTTATCTGTGGTGTATTATACTAGGTATTTAATTACAGATGTTGATGGAGATCAAAAGAAAGAGATTTTACCTGCAATTGATTCTGAACTTGAGACGAAGAAAAAAGAACTTCAATCAGAATTAGACGTTGAGGTGCAGGAGAAAGAGAAAGAACTTTCAAGTCAGATAAAAAAAATACAGAAAAAATCTGATTCAAAATCTGAATTTCAAATCGAGACATTAACGCATGAGAATAAAAAAACAGTAGCTAAGCTTCATAAGCAATTTGCTGACAGAGAAGAGGAGTTGGAAAAGGAGTATGATGACCTGAAAAAACTTGTTGAAAAAATCGCTATCGGAGAAGTTTTGAGTGAAGAGGAGTTTATCCTTTTGAAGGATCGAGAGTATGTCTTCTTTACAGCCAAAATGGGTGCTGAAGCAGTAAGAGAGTTGTTGGTCAGAATTGATCTTAAATTGCTTCGAGACTCTATTCAGAAAAGTATTAATCTTACAGATTCAGTTGCAAGGCGATCGAAGCTTGTAAGTAGAATACGACTTGTCGATGGTTTCTTGAAGAATAATCTTCGGCCAGAATGGATGATTCTCGATGTGGTTCCTGTTATTCCACCAGATTTAAGACCTATTATCCAACTTCCTGGTGGTAAATTTGCGACATCTGATCTTAATGATTTGTACAGAAGAGTTATTAACAGAAACAATCGACTTAAGAGATTAATTGAAATTGGAGCACCTGAGGTTATTCTACGAAATGAAAAGCGAATGTTACAAGAATCTGTCGATGCATTGATTGATAATAGTCATAGACCAAGCAGACCAATCTTGAGCATGAGAAGGCTTCCGTACAAGGCACTTACAGATAACCTTCGTGGTAAGAAAGGTAGATTCCGAAGAAATCTTCTTGGTAAACGTGTCGATTATTCAGGTCGTTCGGTAATTATTGGTTCGACCAATTTAACAATTAACCAATGTGGTCTTCCCAAAACTATGGTTTTGGAAATGTTTAGACCTTTTGTAATAAACAAGCTTTTGGAATTAGAGTATGCTCCAAATATTAGAGTTGCAAAGCAAATTATTGATGATGAAGAAGAAGTTGTATGGGACATTCTAGCAGAGCTTATTAAGGATAGACCTGTTATGTTAAATAGAGCTCCGACTCTTCATAAACAGGGTATTCAGGCATTTTTTGCAACACTTGTTGAGGGAGATGCCATTAGAATCTGTCCTCTTGTTTGTTCAAGTTATAATGCTGATTTTGATGGGGATACTATGTCTGTTTATATTCCTTTGTCAAAAGATGCTGTCGCCGAGGTAGAAGACAAAATGTTAGCACAAAACAATATAGTGGCTTTAGCTGATAGTAGTATCTGGGCTATTCCTAGTAAGGATATGAATATTGGTCATTATCTGTTAACTCAAATGGATGAAAAATCCGAAGTAACAAGGACATTTTCTAATCAAAATAAAGCTGTTGCTGCTTATGATGTTGGTCAGTTAGCACTTGATACTAAGATCAGAGTGTCAGTTAAGGGTAAAATTGAGGAGACTTCTATAGGTAGAATAATTTTCAATGAATCTATGCCTGAAAGTTATCCATTTGTAAACAAAGTTATCGACAAAAGTTCTCTTTCTGATTTGATCCGAGATATTGTGAGAAGATATCCACTAAAAGATGCTATAGAAGTTCTCGATAAATTAAAAGAGCTTGGTTTCAAGTATGCTACAGAAATGGGATATGATATAGCGGTTGAAGATTTTATGATTGATATTAACCGTGAAGAAGTACTTGCAGAAGGTGATCAAAAAGAGCTAAAGCTTCAAGAAGATTACATGATGGGTCTTTTGACCTATGATGAAAAGAAGCAACTTAGTATCGATATGTGGAACGAAATCTTTAACAAATTATCAGACGCTATCTGGGAGAAAATTGATACAACAAATCCTGTTTATCAACAGGTCAAATCTGGAGCTGGTAAATATCCAACCCAGACTGCCGCTGTTGTAGCAATGAAAGGTATGATGAGAGATCCAGAAGGTAACTGGGTCGAGCTTCCTATCAAAGGTAATCATACAAAAGGCCTTTCTGCATTTGAGTTCTTTACTGCTAGCCGTGGAGCGAGAAAAGGTTTAGCTGATACGGCACTTAGAACTGCAAGCAGTGGATATTTGACAAGGAAATTGGTTGATGTTGCTCAGGATTTAATTGTTAGAACTGATGATTGTGGGTTTAAAGGGACAGGTCATACTATTGTTCGGGATGACGATATGTTAAATAGAAGAGTCCCATTTATTGATCTTATTGCAGGGAGATGGACAAGCAAAGAAGTTCTTGACCCGAAGACAAAGAAGCCTATTGTTGGTGAAAACGAAGAAATTACTTTCAATCTTGCAAGAGAAATTGCAGATGCTGGAGTTCAGTCTGTTGAAGTTAGGTCACCTTTAACATGTCAATCACCACTTGGTCTTTGTGCTAAGTGTTATGGATATGATATGGGGGATAATAAGCTTATTGGGGTAGGTAAAGCTGTTGGTGTCATTGCTGCTCAGGCTATGGGTGAACCTGCTACTCAGATGGTTCTACGAACTTTCCATGCAGGAGGTGCTTTACAGACAGATATTACGAGAGGTCTTCCGAGACTTACTGAGTTATTTGAAGCACGACATCCAAAGAAAGCTGCATTTGTCATGCCATTTGATGGCAAGATAAAGATAATTGAACAGGAAGATGGCAGTTTCTCACTTGAAGCAAATGGAGAAAAAGACGTTACAAGAAGATATTATTTGAATAATGTGGAAGATTTAATGGTAAAGTCTGGGGATAAGGTTAAAGAGGGAGAAGTACTGTTTGCAAATAAGGAAAAGAAAGAGCAACAGGCTCCTTATGCAGGTACAGTAAAGATATTTGGAAATGTTCTTGAAATTAGTGGTCGGGTTCCTGCCTTTGAAGAATTCACTATAATGCCAACTTACAAAATCCTTGTAAACAGTGGCGATGAATTAAAAGCTGGTAAGGTGTTGACAGATGGAAGTATTGATCCAAGAACATATCTTGAAGCTGTTAATTTGCTGAATGTTTTGGAATACGTAATTGATGGAGTTCAGAGTGTTTATACAGAGCAGGGTATTTCTATGAATGACAAGCATGTTGAATGTATTGTTAGGCAGATGGGCAAGATGGCTAAAGTAATTGATTCTGGAGATTCATCGTATTTGATTGGTTCTTTTGTTAATAAATTCATTGCTCAGATGAAGAACATCCAATTAGAATCTATGGGTAAGAAACCTGCTTTTGTCATTGATAATTTGCTTGGAATAACAGCAGCATCATTAAAGACCGAGAGTTTCCTGTCTGCAATGTCATTCCAAGAACAGGTGAGAGTTTTGACTGAAGCTGCTATAATTGGTAAGACCGATTATTTGCGTGGTCTCAAAGAAAATGTTATTATCGGACGACCAATTCCTGTAGGCGAATCTGCAAGAATTACCGATTTTTCTGAGTTGGAAGAAATTGCCGAATAATTTTTATCAATTTATATATGCCAACAATTAGTCAATTAGTAAGAAAACCAAGAAAAAATAAAAAGGCGAAGAGGAAGCATATTTCTCTTGCCTTAAATAGAAATACGTTAAAAAACCGTATCTCTTATGCTAACAATCCTTTTAAAAGAGGCGTATGTGTATTGGTCAAGACAATGACACCAAAGAAACCAAACTCTGCTCTTCGTAAAATTTGTAGAGTAAGGTTATCAAATGGTGCTGTTGTGACAGCATACATTCCTGGTGAGGGACATAATCTTCAGGAGCACTCTGTTGTAATGGTAAAAGCAGGAAGGAAGAGAGATTTGCCAGGTGTTAGGTATATTGTAGTTCGAGGAAAATATGATACAGAGGGAGTAGGTGGAAGACAGAGAGGCCGTTCAAAATATGGTGCAAAACGTGATACATCCGGAAGATCTGACAGTTCATCTAATGAAGCTAGCGAATAATAATTTTATATTTTAAAGCAAATGCGAGGAAAGAGTGCATCAAAAAGAAAAATACAACCTGACCCAATATATAGTAGTATAAAAGTTTCACAATTCATCAACTATACAATGTTAGATGGAAAGAAATCAACTGCACAAAAGGCTGTTTACAGTGCGTTAGAAGGTGCTTCTTCAATACTTAAGGAGAAACCACTTGATATACTCGAAGTAGCAATAAAAAATATTGCTCCTTCTGTTGAAGTGCGTTCAAGACGTGTAGGAGGTGCAACCTATCAGGTACCTGTTCCAGTAACACAGGAAAGACAAGTAGCTCTTGCATTTAAGTGTTTGATAAGTATATCTCGCTCAAAATCAGGCAAAGATTTTAAAGAATTTCTGACTGCTGCAATTGTTGATGCCTATAAGGGCGAAGGTGAAGCTGTGAAGAAGAAGCAGGACACAGAGAAAATGGCAGAGGCTAACAAAGCGTTTGCTCATTTTAGATGGTAAAATTATATCGATATTAATTTATCTATCACTTTTGTGTGATAAATGGTTGTTAAAAAGAAACGCAATATTCTTGTTATTTTACTAATTTCTTTAGCAATTTTATTTTCTTTTTTTCCCCCTATTTGGGTTATCCTCTTTAATTTGAACCTTTGGGATTTCCTTTTTAATCCTATACTTCCTAGTAAGACGATTGTTGATAAGTCATACAATAATGATAGTCATGATTATCTGTTATTTCCTGAGACCTGTAGAAATCAATATAAAATTGATGAAGTCACGTATGAAATCTTTGATTCTGATGGTTCCAGTATGTATAAAGAAGATTTTCAGACTAATTGTTCTGATCGTTTATATTAACAAATCGAGGCTATGAAAACAGTTAATGGTTATTGAGGATTATATATTAATCTTCTGCTATTTTTCGTTAGTCTCTGCTGTGGCCTCAGATGTTTCGACGGCATCAGTGCCTTCTGTACCTTCTCCTTCTGCAGGAGTTTCTCCTTCTTCTCCTTCAGCGCCTTCTTCAGCAGTCTCAGCTGTTACGACAGGCTTAAATTCCTCGACTTTCTGAAGTGGTCGTATTGAAACTACTACTAGTTTCGCATCTTTCTCGTGAATGAGTTTGATATTCTCAGGTAAATTGAGATCCTCAACAAGTAGGCTTTCTCCAACATCCTTAAGTCTAGAAATATCTAGTGTAAGTGATTCTGGAACATCTTTTGGAAATGCCTTTATAAGGATAAAATTTCTTGTCTTTATTAGAATTCCGAGATTATTTTTAACGGCCTCTGATTCGTTCTCCAATTTAATCATAATTGGAAGTTTGGCTTGTTTGTTATCGTCAAGTAACATAAATGAAAGATGCTGGATTTTGGTTGATCTCTGGTCTATCTGGGTTTCTTTGATTAAGCACTTGTATTCCTTGCCGTCAGGCATTTCAATCATTGAAATTGTGCTTTTATCAACGAGTTTTAGTATAGCTCTAAGATCTTTTCTGTTTAATTTGATATTTGTTGAGTTACCAGATTGATCGTATGCTACGCCAGATACATATTTATCTGTATCAATTGCTTCATTGAGTTTTCTTTCTTCAGCTTTGAATTTGATATTTTTCATATACAACGTGAACTATAGCAAAAAAATGAGATAATAACAAGATATTGAATGTACTTAAAAGAAAAGATCAATTATATTTCAATTTAAATTAGTTATATTATTTGGCTACATTTAGTAATTAAATCATTCAATTGTTCATTATCTTGTTGACAATCGAAACTAATTCATATATGCTTGGGATTAGCAATCATGTAACTTAATTGCTAAATGTAAAGATGACAATTTCAGAAAGACAAGAAAAAATACTCAGTGCAATTATCAAGGAATTTATGAGTAGTGCAGAGGCTGTTGGTTCATCAAGTCTTGTTGAGAAGTATAGCTTAAAAGTAAGTCCAGCTACTGTTAGAAATGAGATGGCTGAGCTAACAAATCTTGGATACCTAGTTAAAGAGCATTCTTCTTCTGGACGATTACCGACGGATTTAGGATTTAGATATTATGTTAAAGAGATGATGAAGGAGAGAGAGGTTTCAAATGGTGAACAGGTGAAGGTTCGGATGTTTATTTACAAGAAAAGATTTTCTGCGGCTGATTTGTTTGATGAAATACTAACTTATCTTACAAATCGTACACATTGTATGTCTATAGCTCTTGTTGATGATAAATTTTGGTATAAAGGTATGTCATTGCTTCCTCAGTTTTCTGAACTTAGGAAGGTTGATGTCCTTGAGAAATTAATAGATATTACTGAGAATGTTCGGGAAATAAGGGAGCTTTTCTCTCGAAGAATTTCAGAGGATGTGTGCATATTAATCGGAGAGGAATTCGAGGTAAAAAATCTTGACAAATGCTCTGTAGCTTTTACAGAAGCGGATTACATTAGTGGCAAAAAGGCATATATCGGGGTTCTCGGTCCAAGGAGGATGAGATATGATAATGCGATTCCTGCACTTAGATATATTAAAAAAATGGTTGAAGAGTCAGTGAGAGGTTGGTAATTTTTAATTTATTTTTGATTAGTTTTTTATGGATAAAAATAGTAACAAGGTTAATAAAGATAATAATGAGATCAATGAGTCAACAAAATCTTCAAATATTGAAACTTCCTCAGCTTCAGATTTTGAACGAAAAGAGTTTTCTGAAAATTCGTCGGTTGAAGCACCTGGCAATATGAATCCATTAGAACATGGACAGGATAAGAATTTAGAAAAAATTGGTGAACTTGAATTACAGTTGAAGAAATCACTTGCTGATTATCAGAATCTTAAGAGGGAGATGGATAAACGTTTAGATTTTGAAACTAGTCTTTTACGTACTGATTTAGTGCGACAAGTTATCAATGTTGCCGACGATATAGATATGGCTGTGGATCGTGTGACTGATGAAAAGGGTTGGAGAGATGGAATTTTGCAAATACTTGAAAAGTTTCGAAGTGTTATTACAAATCTTGGTGCTGAAATTATTGAGTGCAAGAAAGGCGATAAATTTGATGCAAACGTTCATGAAGCAATTGGGACATTAAATGAAGGCAAGGATGGACATATTGCAAGGGTTATTCAATCTGGATATAAGATAGGGGATATCATTATTAGACCGACAAGAGTTATAGTGAGCAAAGCAAATTCAACTAAGAAATAGTTTTTTGTAAGAAATAGGCTTTTTCTGCCTCTATGTCTAAATGCTTTTGACATAGTATATATTAATTAAAATTATTATTAATTAAAAATGAGTAAAATTGTAGGTATAGATCTTGGTACAACAAATTCTGTTGCATCAGTTATGCAAGGCGGTACTCCGACCGTGATTGCTAATTCTCAGGGGAGTAGGTTAACTCCGTCTGTTGTTGCTTTAGGAGATAATGGAGAATTGATAGTAGGTTCACCTGCTAAAAATCAGGCAGTAACAAATCCCGAAAACACTATTTATTCAGTTAAAAGACTTATTGGTAGATCGTGGGATGATCCAGAAGTACAAAAAGATGTTAAGCTTCTACCATTTGAGATGAAAAAATCTTCAAAGGGCGGTATTGAAATCAAATTTGGTCCTGATTGGATGTCGCCACAGGAGATCTCTGCTAAGGTTTTGCAGAAAATTAAAACAGATGTTGAAGATTATCTTGGAGAAGAAGTAAAAGATGCTGTTATTACAGTTCCAGCATATTTTGATGATTCACAAAGACAGGCGACCAAGGATGCAGGTAAAATTGCGGGTTTCAATGTGAAAAGAATTATTAATGAACCTACTGCTGCAGCTTTAGCCTATGGCATGGATAATAAGAAAGAAGAAAAAGTTGCAGTGTTTGACCTTGGTGGAGGTACGTTTGATATCTCGATTTTAGAAATTGGAGATGGCGTTTTTGAGGTACTTTCTACAAATGGTGACACACATCTTGGTGGAGATGACTTTGATCAGGTTATTATTGATTTCCTTGCTGATGAATTTAAATCAAAAGAAGGAATCGATTTAAGAGATGACAGAACTGCATTACAACGTTTAAAAGAAGCTGCTGAAAAGGCGAAGATCGAGCTTTCTACATCAGAGAAAACAACAATTAATATTCCATTTATCACAGCCGATGATAAAGGTGCAAAACATTTGAATCGTGAGATGACAAGAGCTGAGCTAGAAAAGCTTGTTATGGAACTTGTTGAAAAGACGGTAGGTCCTTGTGAGAAAGCAATAAAAGATGCAAAGCTTGAAAAAAGTGAAATTGATGAGATTTTAATGGTTGGAGGTATGACAAGGATGCCGATTATTCAGAAGAAAGCAAAAGAGATCTTTGAAAAAGAGCCAAATAAAACTGTGAATCCTGATGAAGTGGTATCAGTTGGTGCTGCAATCCAGGGAGGAGTGCTAGGTGGCGAGGTTCATGATATTACGCTTCTTGATGTTACCCCGTTGTCACTTGGTCTTGAAACATTAGGTGGTGTTATGACGAAATTGATTGATAAAAATACCACAATTCCTGTTGAAAAAAAACAGGTGTTCTCTACAGCTGCTGATAATCAGCCTGGAGTTGAAATTCATGTTCTTCAAGGAGAACGAGAAATGGCATCGGATAATAAGACTCTTGGTAAATTTATTTTGGATGGTATTCCACCTGCACCAAGAGGAGTGCCTCAGATTGAGGTTACTTTCAGCATAGACGCTAACGGTATTTTGAATGTTTCTGCAGTTGATAAAGCAACCAATAAGAAACAGGATATAACAATTACTGCGTCAACTAGCCTTAGTGACGAAGAGGTTGATAATATGGTTCAGGAAGCTACGAAGTATGCTTCTGAAGATAAGAAGAAACGAGAAAAAGCTGAAATTAGAAATGAAGCTGACACTTTGTGCTTTAGTGCTAAAAAACTTCTTGATGATGCTAAGGATAAGATTAATGATGATAAAAAGAAAGAAATCAATGATCGAGTTGATAAGCTTAGAGCTGAGATAGCAAAAGATGATTTTGACCAAGGAATTGTAAAAGATATGACAGAAGAATTATCAAAGAAAGTTCAGGAAGTTGGTGCTGAGATGTACAAACAGGCTTCTCAGGAAGCTGAGAAAGAAGCAAAGGATAAGGATTCTGGAGCTTCAGATAGTACGGGTAAATCCGAGGAATCTGAAAAAGCTCAGGAAGGTGAGGTCGTGGATAAGGATAAAAAAGATGAAGATAAGAAATAAATTTTGAATTTGAGCCCCGAAGCTGTTGCTTCGGGGCTAAGTTTTATTCATCTCTGAAGGGATTTGCAATTGTATAATTTGTTTTTGGTCGGTTTTCGTAACTTCTATCTTTCTTTTTTAATAGACGAGCTAGATCTTCAGCTTTTTTATTTTTAGATAAACTATCTGGATTTATCTGAGACGGATTCTGTTCTGAATTACTATCAGCCTGCGAGTTTATAGAATCTTGCTGACCTGTAGTATTCGACGTTTTATTATTAGCTAATGTTTGCTGGATTTCCATTTTGTTGGTTTTGATTTTGAGTTAAATCTGTTCTTATTTTTTTTGTTGGATCCGATTCATTTTGTGCTGTAGGCGTTTGTACAGGATTTTGAAATTGATTCGGATTTTGGTTGCGATTAAAAGTTTCTTGAGTTATCTGTTCTTGTTCTTTTTGTTTCCGTACTTCTGTTTGTCTATATTGATCCAATTGTACTTGAGCTGATTGGGGATCAAATACTCCTGAAAGTTCTTCAATTTCTCTTTGCGAAGTTTGAATTCCTTGTTTTTTCATCATTTCAACTTCTCTTGGATCAGAGGTAATTAATAAATGCTCGCCAAGACTGGATATGATATTTATTGCTACATGGTTTGCTCCTGCAAAGAATAAGCCTTCGCCTCTATCGCATGAGAGTAAAAAGCTTTTTTCACCATCAGATAATCCAAATACTTGTTGAATTCTGTCTATTGCTACAGTACTTTGTTTTAATAACACTTGAATAGATGAGTTAGTTACAATGGCTCTGCCGTAATCGCTGGCAAGGAAGTCTTCAACATCCTGTGTTATTGTTGTCAGTCCTAGATAGTATTTTCTGGCTCGTTTAGCAATTGAGTAAATGAATCTTGCTGACTCCGGGTTTTGCATCATTATCCATGCCTCATCAACAAGAAGTAACCTTCTTCTTTGGTCCAATCGAACTTTGGTCCAAATAAAGTCAAGCATCAAGTACATAGCCATTGGTCTTAGCTCTTCCTGAAGGTCTCTCAGGCTAAATACTGTAAATGGGTTTGTAATTTTGACATTACTTTTCTCATTAAATACTCCAGCGGCACTGCCGATTAAGTATTTCTCTAATCGTTGAGCCAGGCTATGTGCTTCCGGTTCGGCCATTCCTTTTAGTATTTTATACAAATCCTCAAGAAGTGGTGGATCATTCTTTTGTGTCGTTGGGTCAGTTGTAATGCCTTTTTCTCTATAGGTAAGTATTAATGCTCGATCCATAATTGAGCTTTCTATGTTATTAATACCACCAAATATGACTTTGAAGAAACCGTGTAAGGAGAGTATTTTCATTCGTAGTTCATCCTCGTCTTGTTCTCCAAGTCCTGATAATTCGAATGGATTGATCTTACTTCCTGCATCTTGTGAAAAAGTGATATATGAGCCATTCACAGCCTCGCATAGCCTCTCAAACTCTTTTTCTGGGTCAATTATAATGATTTCTGTGCCAAGCATAAGACTTCTAAGAGCTTCAAGTTTTACAAAATAGCTTTTACCTGCACCAGATTTTGCAAAAATTACTGAATTTGCATTTTCCATTTCAAACCGATCAAATATAATCAAACTTTTGTTGTGCATGTTAATTCCGTACATTACACCATGGTCCATTGTGAGTTCAGACGTTACAAATGGAAATGTTGTTGCAAGCGAGGTTGTATCCATGTTCCTGGTTATGTACAAACGATCGGTTGAAGTAGGGAGGCAGCTTTGGAACGCTTGTTCCATTTGTAATGTTGCTGTTTTGGCTACGACGTTAATTGCTGCTAATGTTGATATTACGTTTTTCGTTATTTTATCAAGTTGTTTCTTGCTGTCAGCTCCAATTGTGATGTACATTGCAAAATGAAAGAATTTTTCTGTACCCGCGGCAATGGCTTCCTGTAACTTTTGTGCGTCAGATAACGTCACTTTAATGCTTGGATCAAGAACTTTGCCGCCTTCCATTTGACCATAAAGTGTGGCTTCCATTTCACTGATTTTCCGTTTTAATTTTTGTAAAACTTCCTTTGAATCAACGGGATAGTAAAATGTACTTATAGTTAAAGAATGTTCAAAGTTTATTAATGGTGAAAGCCAATTTGGTCCGACAAATCTTGGATAGCCTGAAGCAAACAGTGAGCGGTAATATTTATTTCCTATTTGGATATGATTGAAATCTACCTCTATAGCGGAGGGTGCTATTAAATCTTGTTGTGTTAATTCCATTGAACCGATCTGTTCCTGCTGATGATCATATTGTGCAGTTGGATCTGGTATGATTCCTTGAGTCGGAGTCGCTATGTCAGTATTTGGGGCTGCCTCTGGATTTGTATTTGCAATGTTCGGGGTCTGTTGTGTTGGTTGTGTACCTTGGCTTGATGGTGTTGCTTGTGAAGTTTTCTTTTTTCCGCCAAACTTCATCATTAATCCGCCAATTATTCCCTCTAGCAAGTTTGGTTTTTTGGTTTGAGTATTTTGTTGTTGATTCTGCTGGGGTAGATTAGGAACTAAGTTTGTAAGTTGATTTTGGTTCATATCCACAAAGTTTGCGGATTGTGGTATTTCGTGATTTTGCAAACTTGGTTGTATTGGATTTGTGTTTTGATTATTTGGGTTCATTTGTTTCTTTTTTAAATTGTGTTGCCACTTGAGATTGAGACTCCGCAATTGATTCATGATGTTCAAAAGAACTTGATAGGTCGGCATTATACAGATCAAAAAAAGATTCAACTAATTCCTTTGTGGATAGTTGATGCGAGCTTAATCCCATTCTCACAAGTTGTTTCATTATATGATCTCTTTTGGGATACAGATAAGCCTTTGCCTGATCAAGTATTCTATCAATATTTGTTATTTTCTCTTTTTTCCCAAAAAATTGCTTCATTGGATTTGTTTTGGTCACGAGTATTGCTTTAAAAGGGATTATTATAAAAAACTTCTTATCTAATATTTCATTTTTAATAATTAAATTTTGGACAAAGTTAAGGTAAATTGTTATTTGCCTTTGAAGTCCTGCGCTATTTTGCCTCTGTTGGTAGTTTTTAATGTAATCCAAGTAACCTCGAATATTAACTTTCTTCGTTCGTATTAAGATTTGAAAAGAATGTGTTAATGAGTTAATAAGCTGAGCAAATGCATTTATTTTTGCTTCCTGTTCGCCTTCGGATAAAAGATCAAAGTTAACTGCAGTTGTTTGCAATGTGAGTGCAACTGTACCGTCTTTCATAACTACAAGATTATCTACGATCTTTTCTATGGAGAGATGATCCTGAGTTGAAGCAAATTGTTTGGCATTGTTTTTGTTGTTAGGCATGTTTAGATTTCAGATATTTGAATGGTCGGGTATATTTCTCCTGTTAACATTATACTAATAATTGGAAAATTGTAATCATTTTTCGATAAAACTAAATAATATGTGCCATCTTTTAATGGAGAATTATTTATTATTTGTCCAAGTTCGTTTGATATGGAAGCTCTAACTGGATCTCCTGTATTGGTCTTAATTACACAGATTACCTTAGAGATTGGATCTCCTTTCTTATCTTTGATGATTATATTAATCATATTTGGTTGAGGATCCAATCCGTTAATATTTGGAGCAGAATATTGCTTAATGTTATTTTCATTAATTTCTATAATTGGTTGGTTTTCCTGATCTTGTTGTACAATTGTTGATTTGGGTGTCTCTTGATTTGCGATCTTTAGTGATGTTGGTAAATTTTGTTGACTGTTTATTTGATGTGATTGATTTGTTAGTGGATCTGATTTTACATTTGATCCACTATTGGTTGATTGTGTATTGTCTGATATCTCTGGCTCAAAACCTGGAGGTAAAACTGATGGCAGATCTTCCTTTTGGTTAATGGTTTCATTTTTACTTTGTTGGTTGTTTTCTACAGACATAGAAGGCCGAGAACTTGGAATCTGTGATAGTGTTTGATTTTGAGTTGGAGTCTGAATTGTTTGCGACTGTCCATCAGTAGTCGGATTAAATTGTTGTTGTACTGGGGTCTTTGCCGTAATATTTCCAGAATTTACACTTCGCATTGTTTGGCCAATATTGGTTAGCAGTTCATTTTCTTGTTGATCAAATTTCTGTATTGTTTCAATTTCATCCTGAGTTATCTTTCTTGGCTTAACTGGAATTGTTGTAATGGGATCATTTTGAACGTTATAGCTTTTGGAAACTGGTGTGTTTGCGATTTGCTGTGAATTGACATTTGCGTTTAATCCTTTTTTGGTCCAAACCATTTGTGTCGGTTTACTTATTGCATTAAAGAAATTTACAACCCACTGGTACATTGGTCTATCTTGATAAGGTACTACACCCAAGATTATTCCACCCCCACCAACTAATATAAGTAGGGGATAAGCCAGTATTTTAGGAAGTAGTCCTATTGTTTGAAAAATATAAATTAACCATGCGACTGCAACACTTATGGCAATAAAAATAAACTCCCTTAAAGATAAGAAGTTGCCAAAAAGCTTAAATTCAACACTCATGATTTCTTGTGGTACTGGATGAGCCTTCATTTCAATGTTTAATTAATTGTGCATGATATAATTTCCTTACTAAGTGTATCAAATTATGAATAATATCAGAAGTCTAAAGAAATTAATAAAATTAGAGGATATGTACGGCGTTGGCTTGAGTCTGGAAGACATAAATCGTCTTCTGGGAAATGTTGATATTTCGTTATTTTTGAAACAAAACCGAGAATTTGTTTTACAAGATAACTATATTTTCATTAAGCCCACAGTTGAAAAATTGATCAAAACAAAAAAATTATTTTTTATCTCACAAAAAAAATTAAAATATGCTAAAGATTTGGTTAAATTCTTATCGTGGATACCATGGATAAAATTTATTGCCATTTCTGGCTCTGTTGCTTTCAATACTGCTTCAGAAAATGATGATATTGATGTTTTTATCGTTACTAAAAGGAATCGATTATGGTTGACCAGATTTTGTGAATGGATGGTTCTTTCGTTGAAACATGTGCGTCGGAAGCCAATTCATGAAAAATTTCCGCTACAAGCCAAAGATCTTTTGTGTACGAATTATTATGTTTCTGAAAATTTAATGGATTTTGCAAATCAGAAAAAAGATTTTTTACTTGCAACGGAAATTGCATTTTTAAGGCCAATTTTTGGGGAAGAGTATTTGAGCAAGATGATTAGCGCTAATCAGTGGATTAGAAAATATTTTCCCAAGCTAATTGATGAATATGCTGATAAGGATTTATCCTCTTTAAAAACCCCGATATTTATTAAAATGTTATCTATACCATTAGATCTTTTTGATTCACTTTTTATGATTATTCAAATTTTGTATATGATTATTCGAGGACATGACACAAAGTCAAAGGTTCTTTCAAAAAACGAAGCTCGTTTTTTCAATAAAGACTTTTGGTTATTGCGCCGTTCTCGTTTTATTAAAAAAATTCGTTAGAAACTTTTAATCTTCTGATTTATCGTCATTTAAGTGAATTATCTGTGAATTTTCGATTACTTTATCAGGAAGGTGGGCTTCTGTTGTTGTTGTAATTATTGCCTGTTGATCTTTGGAAATTTTATTTTGAAACAACTCCTTCATATTTTTTTCATCAAGCTCAGATGAAATATCATCGAGAAGAATAATTGGTCTGATGTTTTGATCCTCCTTAATAATGTGGTTGACTTTGAGAATGACATCGGATATTGATAGTCTTTTTTCTCCTCTGGAACCTAGCTCGTTAATATTTATCCCCTTGTTTTCCAGTGACCAATCGTCTCTGTGTGGTCCAATTAGTGTTATTCCAACAACTTTTTCTTTTTCATGAATACCTTGTATTTGTTTTTTAAATTCTTGTTCAATGTATGACGTATTTCCTAAGGTTTCTAATTCGTTAAGTATTAACTTGGGGATATAATTTATTTTGGTAGGGTAGAGGTCTTGTTTGGTGCCATTTAATCGATTCACAAAATCAAATCTTTTAGTCATTACTATGGAACCTAGGTTGATAAGCTGTTCTGTCCAATATTTTAGAGAAGATTCATCGGAAAATTGTTGGGATTTTAGGTTTTGATAGGTACTGGTGTTGTTATTGCTGTTTGAATAATGATTATAGTATCCGTTACTATAGCCGTTTTTGTATCCATTTAATCTTTGTCTTGTTTTAGATCGAATAATTCTAAGTAAACTATTTCGCTGCCGCAAAACTTTTTCATAATTATTTAAGATATCTCCATATTCTGGATCTATTGATTCGATATGTTTATCCAAAAAATCTCGTCGCTGCTTGGGTTCGAACATAAGGTAGTCGATCATATCTGGGCTAAAAAGTATAGTATGAATATTTTGAATAAACTCTTTTCGAGTTATTGATGAGGTATCTTCTTTAAATGATTTTACTATGGATCTATTGTTATTTTGAATCACCATGCTTAGATTTTTAATTTCCTGGTTTCGCTCTATTTCTGAAGATATCCGACATGTGTGATTTATTAATTTTTCATAATCCTTTACTTCTGGTGTTTTCATTAACTTGTCATTAATTTTTCCAGGTTTATTTTGAATCTCTTCCGTTTTGTGAGTGATTTTTATTAAATTCGATGTTTTATTTGTCCAAGGAGAATCGCCATAAGACAACATATAAATTGCTTCGATGATAGAGCTTTTTCCGCTTGCATTTGGTGCGACAATCACGGTCCAATTTTTTCCGAATTCAACAGTTTTATTTCGAAACTGTCTAAAATTTTCAAGTTTGAGGCGATTTATTCTCATCTCTTAGTCTTATTAAACCCAGTCAAATTAAAAGTAGGGTTATGGTGTTTCATGAATTATCTTAACTAACCAGTTTATTATTCCTTGTATGAATCCTGTAGCTCTTAATGATCCTATGGATATTATGCTGTCACAACTGCCAGGAATGCTTTTTGAGGAATACTTACCTTTCCAATTTCTCTCATCCTTTTCTTTCCTTTTTTCTGTTTTTCCAGAAGTTTTTTCTTTCGTGTTATATCTCCTCCGTACAGTTTTCCTGTAACATCTTTTCTGTATGCACTTATGTCTTCGCGTGCAATTATTTTACTTCCAATTGCTCCCTGAAGTGCTATTTTGAATTGATGTCGGGGTATTGTCTCCTTTAATTTCACAAGCACTTTTCGGGTCTTTGATGTCGCATTTTCTTCAATTTCAAGAAAACTTAATGAAGGGATCTCCTCGTCATTAACAAGAATACTGACTTTTACTACATTTGCATCTCTATAATCCAAAAGGTTATAGTCTAGTGAAGCATAACCACTGGATAGAGCTTTCATATTATCAAAGAAATTAGTTATAAGAGACATTAATGGAATTTCGTATTTGATTGTTATGTAATCGATTGAAAAACTACCATCTGACGACATATATTGAATATCTTTATACTGTCCGCGGTATGAGTTGCAAAGATCCATTATCGGACCCATGTACTTTTGTGGGCAAAGTATATTTACACTTGCCCACGGCTCTTGAATTATTTGTATTGCAGATGGATCCGGGAAATCGTCAGCTGATTGTATTATTAGATCCTGACCGTTTGTTTTCTTAATTCTGTACTCAACCGTTGGTGCTGTTATAACTAGAGATATATCGAATTCACGCTCTAACCGCTCTTGTGTGATTTCCATGTGAAGCATTCCCAGAAAACCACATCTATATCCAGATCCAAGTAAATTTGATTTTTGTGGTGTTACAGATAGAGCTGCATCATTCATACTTAATTTGATTAGCGACTCTGATAATTCAGGATAGTCGTCAGGATCAGTAGGGAACAGAGAAGCGAATACCATTGCTTTTGGAGGCTTATAACCTGCCAGTGGTTCTGTTTTAGATTTATCAGATATTGTATCTCCAACAGTAAATAATCGAATGTCTTTTAACCCTGTGGCAATGTATCCGACTTCACCTGCTGAAAGTCTATCCTTTGGTACAAAGTGCGGTTGAAAAATTCCTATTTCTCGAGGTGAAAAGGAATTTCCATGTTTTAATAAATACAAATTTCTGACATTTTTAGCAATTGAACCATTAAAAATTCTTACTGCGCACACAACACCTTTATGGTCATCATAAAAAGAATCAAAAATTAGTGCCTGAAGATCTCGGTCGGAATCTCCAGTTGGTGCTGGGACTTTATCAATAATCGAGTTTAGTATCTGTTCTGCTCCCTGACCTGTCTTGCCTGATGCAAGAAGGATATCTTCTTTCTTAAAACCCATGATCTGGATCATCTCATTAATTCTTTTATCTACATTGACACCAGGAATATCAATCTTATTTAAAACAGGAATGATCTTCAGTCCAAGATTTATGGCTTTTTCAGTTGTGGATAAGGTTTGTGCCTGGATTCCCTGACTTGCATCGACAAGTAATATTGCTCCTTCACATGATGTAAGTGAGCGCGAAACTTCATATGCAAAGTCAACATGACCAGGCGTGTCAATAAGATTCAAAGTATAACCTTGGTATTGCATGCTTGCTGGCTGAAGCTTTATTGTAATGCCTTTTTCCTGCTCGAGTTCTAAAGTATCAAGAACTCTACTATTTTTCTCTCTGGTATCTTTAAGCCCAGTTATCTCTAGAAATCTATCAGCAAGTGTTGATTTACCATGATCTATGTGTGCAATTATTGAAAAATTACGAATTTTGTCCATTTTTTGAGATCCAATTTTTTGATTTGAAACTAATACCTAGTATGCAATTTTATACGAATAGGTAAATATTGTACATTTTCGCCTGATACGTTTATTTATTGAAATCAATAATTTCGTGATGTAGTAAAATACGATAATTAATCTTATACTATCTGGGGTATATAATATACTTTTATGTCAACCTTGGTTTGAGGTTTATATCTCTTCTCCAATACTCAAATGCACTGTAAAATTTGAGGAAAAACTAACATCGTAATCGTTTTCAACCATGACACCAACATCAAATTTTTCTCCTTGCCTGAGTGTGATGCCTGGGGAGTAGGTGTTTCCATCTCTATCGACCAGAATGTATTTGATACCATCTACTGTTAATGAGATTTGTGTATCTGGTTCAATCTGTGAAAAAGAAGAGGTAACGAAAATATATTTATCCTTGTCTAGGTTATTTTCAATACTCATGAAATTATAGGAATAACGTCCTGATGGTCTTGAATAAGTGGCAACATTGATTTCATAGTTACCTTCAATCATTGTTTTATAGGTAGTAGTACTCAAATATTCGTTAGTTATATTATTAAATGTAACTCTTACAGCTTCAGTGTCTGATAACCCTAGGACATCTGTATTATTTTGTTTCATGTATCCTGGAGTCAAGTTAATGACTGTAATTGCAGGAATTAGAAAAAGCAGAAATAATGCTGCAACAACAAAAGGATCTAGAAATTTCCCAAATTTAGTTTTGAATCTTCTTACTGCTCTGTTATTCATTATTCTTTTGTTTTTTTATAACTTTAAATCTTTTGCGCTTGGTATATATAGGTGTATTTCACGTTCAAAATCTCTTGCTGCGAGCCAAGTTGTAAAAATGGATGCAACAATTGCAAAGACAGCAATTCCTATGTATGTCGTTGATTGAATTGTTTGAACTATTGAGACTATTGTACTTAGCCAGAGGAAAGAAAGCCAAACTGCTAGTTTTGGATATAGTGTCTTTGAGTCGACTAGCCACATGATGAAGTCAAATTGTATTAGTTTAATAAGAACTTTTGGGTTTTGATGTGAATCATGCAGAAAATATGCTTGAAAGAGTAGGATAGTAACTCCTATTAGAATAGTGGATACCATGATTAGATTCGAGTAGGAATTAGTTATAAGAGCAGCGTTAGAATCAGTGTAAATAAGTTCGATTGAGAAGAATTCGCTAGTATGTGATCTTAAGACCCAGTCAAGATCAAAAATACGAGTAGATAAATAGAGACCAAGGATTTTGGCTACAATCAGAAGTGCAGCAGGAAACAGTGCAGCGCTAAGCAGTTTTTTGAGCAGTTTGGACATCTTTATTAATGTTATTAACTTTCTTTGTTATTCGGGCCTTAATTCGGGCAGCAGTCTTGTGGTGAATAACATTATTTTTTGCTGCTTTGTCTGTATATTTATATAATCTTTGTAAATTTTGTTGAGCAAGCTTCTCCTCACCTAGTTTAATAAGTTTTAGAGTTTTTTTTGTTGCTAGTTCAATTTTTTTTCTTATATTGGCGTTTCGACTGGTTTTCTTGACTGTTTGTCGAATTGCCTTTTTTGCATTTTTTAAATTTGCCATTGAACGGAGTATATCATGGCATACTGGCTATTAGCAAGGCTATCTTAATGTCCCATGACATATGCAACAGATTTAAATTAATCTGTAGTCATGAGAATAGAACCAAAAACAATCATTAACAAATATT
>JAFGIK010000027.1 GCA_016929645.1 Candidatus Dojkabacteria bacterium | reverse complement strand
TTCTACAAATTCCCTGTTCTATTTTATGATACACTTCATTCAACCTCATTCTCCAAAAGTGGGCATTATCTACCCGATGACCTCAATACTTAAGTCTAATGTCGGAAGATTAGTATTTTCTCTTTCTGCTATGCACTTATTTGGTGAGCAGTAATAATTGTATAACTATGTGAATTTATTGTTATTCTGCAGTTATCTATTTCTGCATACCAGTTTTTCCCTTGTTTATATATGTTGCAGTTTTTGCTAAGGATCTTTTGCTTACAATAAGATACAACATCATTCTTCTCTAGTTTAAGATTTCTTTTAATTCTATCAATACCCATTTTTGTGGTATGAAGCTTGTCTATGTTGGAAAGTAGTATTTTCTTATTCATGGTATTTTATGTAGTTTTGAATATCATTTGTGAATTGAAATGTATTATGACTCTTCCAATTTTCTAAATAAGAATCTTCTAACTTTTTTAAATAAACCCAAACCTAATACTAATAGTCCAGCCTCAAAAGCCAGAATTAGATCATCCATTGTATCATCCAGCGGACTTTGCGTAGCATCCGATTGGGCAAAAGGATGGCCATATAAAATCTGATCAATCGAATACTCAAGTATCTCCCATCCAACAGCACATAACATTGTAAATGAAAATCCAATAAACAAAATGAATAATACTGAACTTTTAGTTCCGTTTTGGTTAAGTGAATTGTAGACTACATAAGTAAAAACAATTGTTAGAATAATACCGAAAGCGAAATGCATTAACTCATCCCAAAATGCAAGAATCGATGATTCAAATATATATGCGAAACCTAACACATTTCCCAACGTAAAAATCGTTAACATCAAAATTATTTTTTCGTTGGATTTTTTCTTACTGGCATTTACAAACTTCAGTAATACAAAATAGAAAACTAAATCAAAAATTATTGCAGATACTGAATCTAGACCTCTGATGAAAAATGCAGCAGGAATGGTCAGAAAAATTAGTATTTTGAGAATTAGTATTAGGTGTTTCATTTATATATTTATATAGTGTCATACCTTGTAGTGCAAGCTGTGCTGATTTGAGTTGTCAGGATGGTTAATTTGGGGCTAAATGAATTTTAGTATTAATGTACTTGCGGGAGCTGGATTCACATTGTCGCTTTTCGTTTCTTACTCACTTCGTTCGTAGAACTCAAAGGACTCAGTACCCCTGTCGACAGCCAATCATTCTCGCTTTGCTCGAATTCTTGGGTCTCCAGTTGCGAACCTACGGTTCGAAGCTTTCCATAAAAGATCTGAAAATATTCAATATTTGATTATTTTTAGATCTTTGCGGGACCAGGATTCACTTTTCGCTCATTTCATTCGCTACTAGTACGTCGTCGTATCAGCCACTCGTAAACTCGTGGGATACGTCGCTGCGAACCTGTGCCAGATTCTCAGCAGTATCCATAAAGTATATAAAATATTCGAAAATGAATATTTTATATACTTTGCGGGACCAGGATTCGAACCTGGACAAGCGGCTTCAAAGGCCGGTGTCCTACCATTAGACGATCCCGCATTCACAAAAAATTTTAATAATTCTTCTAAAATTCTTCTAACTTTTGACTGTGCAATTATTCATTAAGCCTAATATATCATAAAGGCTTTAATGATTTCGTATTGAATTATATGAAAATCTTTTGAGTTTTACCAGCGCTTTGCAGGTTTATGTTGCGAATGTTATTGATTCCTAGTTGTGTACCGAGACTTTACCTTAAATATCCCTTCATTTCTTTGATCCTATCGCGAAGTTCAGCAGCGGCCTCGAAGTCCAGATTTTGTGAAGCAATGTACATTTTCTCTTCCAGTAGCTTGATATTTCTCTTAATTTCATCTTTGGGCATTCCTGACATATCTCTCTTTTTCTTCTTTTCATCTTTGTCATCGTGAGACCATGCCTCTCTGATTGCTTTCTTTATTGAAGTTGGTGTGATTCCATGCTCTTGGTTGTACTTTTGCTGAATATCACGTCGCCTCTTTGTTTCATCGAGAGCTTCCCTCATTGCTTCTGATATACCGTCGGCGTACATTAATACTCTACCTTCGTCATGTCGTGCAGCACGTCCGATTGTTTGGATAAGACTTTTGGATGATCTAAGAAATCCCTGCTTGTCGGCATCAAGAATAATTACTAATGAAACTTCAGGAAGATCAAGACCTTCTCTTAACAAGTTGATACCAACGACAACATCATATACACCAAGTCTAAGATCCCGAAGGATATCGATTCGCTCAACTGTGTCAATTTCAGAGTGCAAGTAATGAACTTTTATACCCATGTCTTTGAGATAATTTGATAAATCTTCAGCCATTCTTTTGGTAAGGGTTGTTATGAGAGTTCTTTGCTTCTTTTTGGAATTCATTTGAACTTCGTTAATTACATCATCTATTTGATTGTTAGTCGGTCGTACATCTATTGTTGGATCAAGAAGTCCTGTAGGCCTGATAACTTGTTCGACTATGTTGCCTCTACTGTTTTGCATCTCCCAATCTCCTGGTGTTGCTGAAGTGCATACAACGTACTGTAGTCTTTCTTCGAATTCCTGGAAATTCAATGGTCTGTTGTCTTTGGCCGAAGGTAATCTAAAACCATAGTCAACTAGAACTTCTTTTCGAGCCTTGTCACCTCCAGACATACCCCCAACTTGAGGTACTGTAATATGAGATTCGTCAATAACCATAAGATAATCCTTTGGGAAATAATCAAGTAAACAGTATGGCGCCTCTCCTGGCTTGCGTTCATCAAAATATGATGAGTAGTTCTCAATACCAGCGCAAAATCCTGTCTGCTCAAGCATTTCAATATCATAAAGTGTTCGCTGTTTTAGGCGTTCTGCCTCAAGCATCTTGCCGTTTCTCTGGAATTCTTCAAGACCGATCTCAAGATCTTTTCTTATATTTTTAACAACTCTCTGGATTGTTTCTATTGGAGCAACAAAATTCTTTGCAGGAAATATTTCAATTTCATCATGAGTGGAAACTGTCTCTCCGGTAAGTGGGTCTGTGATTGCAATTCTTTCGATATCATTTCCGAAAAATTCTATCCGGATAGAATAATCTTCATACGGAGGAAAAATCTCTAAGACATCGCCTCTAACTCTAAATGTCCCTGGCATGAAGTCGTATTTGCCTTGTTCGTACTGAAGTTGAGCAAGCTTCTTTCTAAGCTCATGAAGGTCTGTTTTTTTGGTGACTGAAACAAGTTCGGTCATATTCTCGTAAGACTCTGGTTTACCAATGTTGTAAATGCAAGATACTGAGGCGACGACAACAACATCGTTTCTTCTGATGACAGAATTCATTGCAGACATTCTGTATCTTTCGATTTCTCTGTTAACATCTGACTCTTTTTCTATATATAAGTCTTTGCCTGGAATATATGCCTCAGGTTGAAAGTAATCGTAGTATGAAACAAAGTATTTTACTGCATTGTTTGGGAAAAATTCCTGATACTCTTCATAAAGCTGTGCTGCAAGAGTTTTATTGTGAGAGAGTATGATTGTAGGTCGATTAAGATTTGCTATGACATTTGCCATGATAAAAGTTTTCCCTGAGCCAGTAACACCTTTTAGGACTGATCTTCGTTTACCTGATTTTATAAATTCAGTTATTTTATCAATTGAATTTTGTTGTGCGTCACTTGGTTTATATTTTGATTCTAGTTGAAACTTCTGATTTTTCATGGCAAATGGATTTAAATTAGATGAGAGATATTTTAGAACTTCGGCTAATATTCGTGTCTCATTTTATTAGATTTTAATTAAAAAATCAAAAAATCTATGAAAGTCTTTGCCCAAAATAAATTCTAATTTGCTCAATACTCTCATGCGTTATAGAATAAACTCATGTCAAAAATTCATTTACTAGATAGAAACTTAATAGATAAAATTGCAGCAGGTGAAGTTGTGGAGCGTCCGGCATCAGTTGTCAAAGAACTCCTTGAAAACGCTATCGATTCTGGTGCAACAAAAATTTCATTAAGGATTAAGAATGGCGGGATTGATCTTATCGAAGTTATAGATAATGGTTCAGGAATAAGCAAAGAAGATTTGGAGATCGCTGTTGATGCCCATACAACTTCCAAAATCTATGATATCGAGGATCTTAATAATATTTTAACACTAGGATTTCGAGGAGAGGCATTAGCATCAATATCATCAGTTAGTAATCTTTCAATATTGAGTAGAACTAATGCTTCTGAAGATAATGTTGCGTACTTACTTAATGTTGAAGGTGGACAAAAAAAAGAAGTTGAAGCAGCAGCCAGAGATATTGGTACTTCGGTGAAAGTGGAGAATCTTTTCTTCAATATTCCTGCAAGACGGAAGTTTCTTAAAACTGCAGAGACAGAGTATCGTAAAATTTTACAGACATTTTTTTCTATATCAATGATAAATCCATCAATCCATTTTGTTCTGGAAAATGATGGAAAGATGGTCTATAACCTTCCTGCTGTGAAATCAACAGCTACATCATCAGTTCATCCACAGCGAATCTCTAGTATTTTGAAAGGTTATGAATTTCTTGATGTTTTTTTTGAAGGTGAAGGCATTGTTGTAGGAGGTTTGGTTGCTCATCCAAAATATAATGTTTCAAAATCAAGTAATCAGTATATTTTTGTTAATGGTCGACCTATTTGGGATAATGGTATTGCCAAATCTGTACAAATTGGTGTAAATCGTTTTATTCCTGAAGGTAAAAAAATTCCGTTTGCTATTTCGTTGAAACTTAGACCTGAAATTGTCGATGTAAATGTTCATCCAAGGAAATCAGAAGTAAGATTTGCCAATCCATATCGTGTATATTCTGCGGTTGAGAAAGCGATAAAAGAAAAATTTCAATCATCTTTATCAAAAGGTGAGAGTGATTTGAATGACGATTATTACCGTCTGAGAAAGAGTGGAGTTCAAAGTCAATTTGAAAATAATGAGAATCAACATGACGAATTCAATGCATCCGATCAAGTTTCGAGATTTAGTAGAGTAAAGCGAATTCGTACTAATAGATATTCTGAAATTGGACAAGGTCTTGCTAATGAATCTGGAAATGTTGATGATAGTATCTCATTTTCTAAATTACTTCTTGATTCAACTCAAGATTATACTGCTAATGAACTTCAGGATTCTGGTAACAATTTAAAAAATAACGAATATCCCGAAGCAGATGATTCTTTTAATCTTACTGCGATGGGAAACAGGAAAGAATTTTCTGATGATATGCAGTTTTATGTACGACAGTATTTAGGACGGTATCTTGTAGCTGAGGTTAACTCGGAATTATGGATTGTTGATCAACATGCAGCAGCAGAAAGAATTCGTTTTGAAAAGTTGATTTCAGAATATAATCAAAAAGAAATTGAAATTCAGGGATTTCTAGTGCCTGTTGAGCTTGAAATAAGTGAACAAGAAATGTCTTTTATCAAGGAAAATGAAAAAGTTTTTACTAACTTAGGTTTTAATCTTGAACACAGAACAGATAAAATCAATCTATTAGGTATACCAAGCATTCTTTCTGAAGGTGATGCAAAACAGATTTTCATGGATATTCTTTCTGAGATAATGGATTTGGAAGAAATTGAAGCAAAGGAGTCGGTTTTCTCAGGCAAGTACAGGGATTCCTTACTTGCAACAATGGCTTGCCATAGCTCGGTTCGTATGAATCAAAGAGTTTCCGACGCTGAGGCAAAAAATCTGATAGGCGAGTTGCTAAAATGCAAAAATTCATATAGTTGTCCTCATGGAAGACCTATTGTTTGGCGACTTACTCCCAAAGAAATTGATGGTCATTTTGATAGAATGAAATAAAGATTAAGACATAGGGAGTTCCCAAATTTAATTTGTACCGGAAATTGTTCCCATTACAAGCATTATTACAATGACTGCAAATTCCTGAACAAGAAATGAGGCTACGGTTACGATAATTAATGTATTTTTCTTAAAATGACTTGTAAGTATGGTTATGATTCCTGAGATTATCGCATTATTTAATAAAGTCGCAGGGATTATCAAATACCAATATTTTCTAGTAAGGTCTGAAAATTTAATAATAAAAGATAACGTATTTGCTGCTGTTGATGATCTGATTGATATAAACGTAAAAATTATGAGAAATTCAATAGAGATTGCGAATTCAATGAAGTATGTCGCAATAAACATTAGTATGTGTTTGGTCTTTATTTTGTTCATTTGGATGCGAGTTTTATTGAAGGTGGCGACATGCTAAAGCATGTCGCCACCTTCCCTTACCATAAAAAACTAGTCGAATTCTTACAAAGGCTTTACAACCATTGATTTAACAATATCATCACAAGCTTGAGAATTTGTCTCTGAATCGCAAGAAATTGTGTAAATTAACCAATTATCATAAAGACTTGCAAGGCCACAAGGTGCTTCTATGTCGCCATCTATTGACTCACAAACACCTGTTTGGGTAACATCGTTTGAATAATAATATGTCTTTTGATCAATACCATCTTCGTATCGATATTGTAGTTTGTAGACAGTACCAAAATCATCATGAGTCCAATTCATTTTTTCTGCTGATGTAAATCCTTGTGGATATCCCTCAGGAGGTAGTGAAATATTCAATGAATAATTTGGTCCTTCAATTACAGTATATGCATATTCTGTTGCCTCAGCTTCCTTTAAAATTGCGTCTTTTGGTATACTTAGTGTAATTTCAACAGATTTACCACTCAATCCTTCAGTCATGGTAAACGTTTTGGTAGTTAGTTCTGAGTTTTCTTCGATGTCAATGTCAGGGTTTGTTTCTGATTCTTCTTCGTCTTTATCATTTTCTTCTATGCTCTTTTCTAGTTCATCAATCTTTTCATTTAAGGATTTTTCTTTGACAAACACAAAATAAAGTAAGGCACCTACTAGAATAACAATAACCATTAAAAGAGATACTAATAGAATTGTAAACGCTCCTGAGTTACTAGTGTCTTTTGGTGAATTTTTTAGGGGTTGCTCATCCATAGAAATTCTTAGCTAAATTTAATTATTAATTAAATTTAGCACCTAGATATCTATTTCGCAATATTTGAAGGTGTTGTTTCTTTTAGTATATTCAAGAAAGCTTCAAGTCTTGTTAATATTCCGTTAACTCCTGAATGCTCGTCATAGCTGAGTTCAACAAATGGTTTTTCAAAGTAATTATGTTTTTTTAGAACAAAGCTTACGTTGTCACATGGAGAACACATGTTTGGCTTAACAAATACGATTCCATCAATATCCTTATTTATTCCTTCTAGAACGTGATACAAGGTAGATAATTCAAGAACGTGCTGGTCATTTGCAAATGTTTTGCTGTTTTTATTTGAAAATCTTTCAGTCATAATTTCTGTAGTTTTTTGTCCAATAGTCGTATCACGATTAGTCTGGTAACCAAAGCTACTATGAACAATTTCAATATGGTGTTGGGCAAAAAAGGTATCTAGATCAAATAATGGGAAACCAATGAATATAGATTCGGCATCACCAGAAATTAAAATTCGGTATTCAGGTTCTTCACTCTTTTTCATATCAGCAGAAATTTTTTGGAATGAATCTATAACACTTTGGGATTCCTGTATATTTACTGCATTTATTAATTGACCTTTTTTAATTTTATAGATATTGCTATATGACTGTGGATTTTCAACGAGTGGAATTGTTTTTGCGTAAAGTCTTTCCAAAATGTTTGAATGATCAGCTCGCTTCATCGCTTCTGGCAATAGTCGTACAAATTTTGCCATGGATAACTCAGGAAGTGCCTTTCTTAGTTGTTCGTATAAAGAAGCAAACGTGCTTGGTGTCATATAAAGTTTGTTGATTGAAATAGGAAAGTATTCAAAGTCTTGTTCAATCCATTCATTAATATTGCCAAGTACAAAAGGAAAACTGCAGAAATTATAATTTAATCCGATAATTTTGGTCACTTTATCCTTAATGATCGCTCTTTCATATCCTGCTACTACGAACTTAAGTGGGGCACACCAGTCTCCGAATATCGTTTGTGCGTAATCATTATTTAAAATTCTTTGACTTATTTCGATTGGGATAATTTCGTATTCATTTTTATCTATGAACGCAGAAATTCCTGCTTCCAGCCAGAATAATGGTGTAATTGCAATTTTTTTCTTTAACTTTGACATGATTTTCCTATTGTTAAAATCTTATTGTCGACCTTAATTTTAGTTATGTTTGCACCGCATCTATTTGGGCATTCGTAACATTCGCCACTTTCAATAAACTCAAATTTGCTAAGTCTTGGCAATGTTCGGTTATTGTTTATATTCTTATTTTTGCAGATTATTGCTGCACCAATTGCGCCTATGACTTTATTGTATGGTTTGGGCACAATTAACTCTGATTCATCATTGATAAACCCTTCTTTTCTTAATTTTCTTGCAAATTCTTCAACAAGAATTTGATTTTCGGAAGTTCCTCCTTCAAACAAAAACTTTGATTCAAGTTTTTTCCCAAGGCAAAGCTGAGAATAGTAGTTATTTATCATTCCTCGGTGAACACCTCGAATGACTTTATTTATTGGTACTCCGGATTGTTGAGCATGAATCATGTCTGTTTCTGCAAAAACTGTGCATTTGCTTGCTATTTGATGAGCATCTTTTGTTGTCATACCATTTTTACAAAACTCATTTATTGTCATGCTTAATCTTGATGCTTGTTGATCAAGAAAGGATCCTGTTCCAGCAGCACAAACATTATTCATTTCAAATCCAATACTATTTGGTGTGAAGTAAATTAATTTGCTATCCTGTCCACCAATTTCAAAAATGGTCTTAACTTCCGGGTATAGAGTTTGTATTGCAGTCCTGTGTGCGGTGATCTCATCGATTGATAAATCTGCAGACACCATTGCATTTACGAATTTACGACCGCTACCTGTTACCCCAATTCCATCAATCTTTTTGGGATGAATCTTATGGAGTAAAGTCTTAAGAGAATTAATTATATCGCCGTGTGTTCTAAAGTAATCATGTTTTAACACTTTTATGTCTGTGTTTTTATCGCTGTTTTCAGTCGGTGTTTCAATTGTTGCATATTTGATACTGACGCTGCCAATGTCAATTCCCAAGTATCTTTTGTATTTTTTCATTAAGATGAAAGTTTAGCAGAATTTGAAAATGTTTGCATGAAATTTGGCTTAATATTATTGTGATTATATTATTATTCTTGCATAACACTGAATCCGTGCAACTCGACATTATGTTTGTGTATGAAGTCTCGTGTTTCAGAAGTGTTGTATACATATAGTTGCTATAACGGTGTTTATGTCGCATTCGAGGTGTGGTATAATGTCTAGCGATAGCCGTGCAATCGGAATTTAGTTATTAACTCGTATTATGAAGAAAAGACAAATAGATCCTAAAAAATTTTCGAAAAAGAAAACAGATGAAGCTGGAGATATATTGAGATGTGGTAAGGGAAATAACGATGAAAATACAAAAGCATTAACAATCCTAAGTAATTGGAGAGCTGCTCATAGCTATCCAATGCATATTTTTAGAAAAAGACTTAAGAGAGTTTCAGAGAAAATTGATAAAAAAGCAATTACAGCAGAAAGACTGAAACGTGTACCTTCTATTATAAAAAAATTAAACAGAAAATATTCTGGTAATGCAGCTACGATGAAACTCACTCAGATGCAAGATATAGCGGGTTGCAGAGTTGTGTTGTCTAACGTTAATTTGGTATGGAAACTCTACAATGATTATTATAAAACTAAAGGTGATCTTAAACATGTCAAAGTAAACGAAAAGAATTATATTAAGTTTCCCAAAGAAGATGGATATCGAAGTTTACATCTTGTTTACAGGTATATTAGTGATAAAGGAAAGGATATTTATAATGGTTTGTTAATTGAAGTTCAAATTAGATCTGAGTTGCAACATATCTGGGCAACCGCGGTAGAGACAGTGGATTTTTTTACTGGTCAGGCAATAAAGTCAAATGAAGGAAGAAAAGATTGGCGGACATTTTTCAAATTAGTTAGCTCTGCTTTTGCAATGATGGAAAAATGTCCAGTGGTGCCAGATTTGCAAACAAATGAAAAAAAGCTTTATCTTAAGATAAAGAGAACGGAAAAAGATTTAAAGGTAATTTCCAAAATGCGAAAATGGACAGATTCCGTAAGGATATTTGATAACTTTAAAAATAAAAACAATTTTCATTTCTTACTTTTAGAACTTGATACTATTCAGGAAAAGCTTTCTGTCTCTGCTTTTTCAAAAAGAAGTGAAGATAAAGCAATTAGTTCTTACGCTGAAGCAGAAAAGAAAATATTCGGTAGAAAAGAGTATGATGTTGTATTAGTAGGTACAGATAAACTTGTTGATCTTAAAAGAGCCTACCCTAATTACTTTTTTGACACAAGAGAATTTATAAAAAGATTGGAAATAATTATAAACAAATATTGAAAAATTCAGATTAATCAATGGACCGGGGGAGACTCGAACTCCCAACCTCACGGATGTAAACCGTGTGCTCTAACCAGTTGAGCTACCAGTCCTTATCTTTTTGTAATTGATTCAAAATGTAAATAAGAGCGTTGACAAGCCGTAAGTTTAAACCTGAAATTGCCTTAAATAAGGCTTTATGCCGAGGACAGGACTTGAACCTGCATAGGATTTAACTCCCACTACCACCTCAAGGTAGCGTGTCTGCCAATTCCACCACCTCGGCGAGTCGAATGCTTAATATTTGTAATTTATATCACAATAACTCTTCAATTAAAAGATGAACGTAATTTTATCATAAACTTCCTAATTTCGCAGGTAATTTCAACAACTTTGAACATACAACAGCATTGACGTGTATCAGTATAGTCCTTTATTTGCATTTTATTAAAGCATTTCAACTGAAATCTGTCTTTTATTAAGGTTTTCTAAATCGTATTCTATTTTTATCTTTAATAACAAGCTTTGAGACTGTTTAAAAATGTCTTTTAAATCTGAGAAAAACTTATCTGCCCATTCAATAACAATGACATTGCCCTTTATACCAAATGCCTTCAGATTTAGTGCCTTGAGTTCGTTTTCGTCGCCAAGTCGCCAGGTATCAATATGAATAAGCTTTCCGCTGATATCTTCCTGATCATATTTATATTCGTTTATGATATTAAACGTTGGAGATTTTATAATCTGAGAAATACCTAATTGTCGTGCTATTCCTTTTGTAAACTGTGTTTTCCCCGTTCCTAAATCACCACCAAGTGTTAAAATGATAGCTTTACTTTTGAGTTCGTTTATAAACTTAAGTAAAAGCATTGCTCCAAAGTTTTCGGTCTCCTTAGCTGTATCGGTTTGTCCAGAGAGGATTTCTTTTCCTTTCTGATTAAATTCAATTTTGCCTCTACGAAGGACATTTAAGCTGTTCATCGTTGTGTCAACAACTGTTGAAGCTTCGTTGTGTGGAAGTTTTCCTGCATCAATAATTAAATCCAATTGATTCTTCTTTGCCTCAGATAATGAATTCAGAAGCGCTTTCACGCTGTAAGGCTGCTTTTCGTAAGAAACATTTGCTGAGGTTGCAGTTATTGGTTTTCCAAATTCTTTTATGATCTTAATAATTAGTTGATATGCTGGGATTCTGATGCCTATTGTTTCAAATTCAGATTCAATGCCTTTAGCTAAATTGTTTTTTGACTTTGATACAACTGTAATTGGTCCTGGCAGGTAATTTTTGTATAAATTGTCTGCGACCTCATTAATATTTGCGTATTTCTCTGCCATTTTTCTGTCAGCCACTGCAATAGAAATCGGCTTTCCCTGCATTCTTGATTTGTATCTGATGAGTTTGCTGACAGCTTTTTGGTTAGTGGCATCAACTGCAATTCCATAGCAGGTTTCTGTCGGAAATATGACTAAACCTGAATTTTTCAATGTCTCGACAGCGGCTTTTATAATATCTGGATCGTCTGCAGTGATGATTTTCATGTGATTTTATCCTTTAGTATTAATGTAAATCAATTATATCATAAAATATTAAAAACCTTGTAATTCGAAAGTTTATTACACTGGCTTTTTGTTGGAAATATTGACAATTATCTCAATTATTGGCATAGTACTAGCAGTTTAGGTTAATATGCCGAGGTAGCTCAGTTGGTAGAGCATACGACTGAAAATCGTAGGGTCACCAGTTCAATTCTGGTCCTCGGCATTTTGCGGTTTATTACAAGGTGATTCGTTGAAAAGCGGGAGTAGTTCAGTTGGCTAGAATACCTCCTTGCCAAGGAGAAGGTCGCCGGTTCGAGCCCGGTCTCCCGCTCCATAAAAAAGTCCACATTTTCATGTGGACTTTTTTATGGAATGAGACACGGGAAACGATGCGTATGTCGAAGACATTCAAGGTTCGTTTTGAATACTTCAAATGCTTGCAGCAAGTGACCAAAGGATGCGGATTGATTCTGTATGCTATACATCCTTATCCATTCATAAATCCTCCATAATTTAGTACTATAGTTTCATGGCATGAAATTAATCAATTGGACCCACTATTCATGAAAAAAATACTCATAGTTGAAGATGACACAGAAATAGCACAGATTGAGATGGACTATCTTGTAGCTGATGGTTTTGAAGTAACTGTTGCTGCTGATGGTGTAAAAGCAATGCAACTCTTTGAGTCTCAAGTTTTCGATCTCGTAATTCTTGACTTGAATCTTCCTCAAAAAGATGGGATTCATGTTTGTGAATAAGTTGGGAAACATGTTGCAGAAAAAAGGATAAAAAAGTGAGAGAATTGTTGAAGTATCTAAATTCAATAATATCTCTCACT
>JAFGIK010000026.1 GCA_016929645.1 Candidatus Dojkabacteria bacterium | reverse complement strand
AGTGAGAGATATTATTGAATTTAGATACTTCAACAATTCTCTCACTTTTTTATCCTTTTTTCTGCAACATGTTTCCCAACTTATTCAGTGCAAAAATAAACATTTACTGGCATTTCAAGCATTATTTAAACTTGATTTACTTCAAACTTTTTTATGGCATAATAAATTAATGAAAGTAGATTTATCGAAGTTTTTTAAATTCAAATGGTATCTAGTTTTTATTATCCTGGCAACATTAGTTCTTGTATTGTGGTCTATTCTTTATTTTTTTTCTGATGAGTGGAATGGCCAAAACAACCTTGAATATAATGCTGGAGCACTTCAGATTTCGAATCGTATTTATCCAGATGAATATGGTTTTTATTCCTCGAAATTAAGCCTTGCTCTAGATGAAATCGATGATGCTGGATTAGAATGGAGTTCTGAAAGTCTTGTTGTTGTAGATATTTCTGAACAACGAGAATATATTTTTACCGATACAGGTGTTTTGTATGGTACGTATACGATTTCGACGGGTAGGTCTGCTGTAAGTCTTGGGACAACAGATGACGGTGTTGAAAAGACAGAAAATAGAGGTTGGGTTCCTGGTGTATGGAGAATTTACAGAAAACTAGACGAGAATGTTCCTGCCGGTTATGGCCCTAGAATAATGTTTCTTGAAAGATATTCCTATAATTCATGGATACGGACATCTGTTGCTCTTCATGGTACCAATAGGCCTGATCTTCTGGGTGTTCCCTGGAGTCTTGGTTGTGTATACCATGAGAATGCTGTTATAATCGAGCTGTACGAAGTTCTAGAAGTTAATGATTTGGTTGTTGCTATAGACTAATTTTATGTAGCAGCAAAGAACATTAGCGCCGCCATCGTCTAGTGGCCTAGGACTCAGGATTCTCAATCCTGTAACCGGGGTTCGATTCCCCGTGGCGGCAATTTATTGTTAATTCATATTTAATTATTATTTCCAGATATATCTACAATCGCTACACCATGGGATATTCTTATGCAAATTGATATTATTACAATTTTTCCAAATCAAGTAGAATCTTTTTTTAAAGAAGGGATTTTTCGAATTGCTTCTGAGAATGGAGTTGAATTTAAGGTACATGATCTGAGGAATTGGACTAATGACAGGCATAAAACCGTTGACGATAAACCTTTTGGTGGAGGAGCTGGTATGCTTATGAAAATTGAACCAATCTATAAAGCGCTTAAAGAAATTAAAAAAAAGAATAGCTATGTAATATTAACTGGTGCTTCTGGAAATATATTGAATGCAAACAAAGCCAAAAAATTTTCAAAAAAAGAACACTTGATAATTATCTGTGGTCACTATGAAGGTGTTGATTATCGTGTGAAGAAACATCTCGTTGACGAAGAAGTTTCTATTGGTAAATATGTACTTTCCGGTGGGGAGCTTCCAGCTCTTGTAATAACAGACACAGTTCTACGTTTTATTCCGGGAGTATTAGGTAATTCAGATTCGCTTAGTGAGGAGAGTTTTGAAGGAAGTATTAATAAGGAATACCCCCAATATACAAGACCCGAAAACTTTATGGGCTGGGTTGTTCCTAAAGTTTTGTTATCAGGAGATCATAAAAAAGTGAAGATATGGAGGGAGAATAGAAGCCAAAGTAAGCATGTAGATATACAGTTATAAGTAAATATCTATAAGTCCTGTATTTTTTTTGCAAATTCTGGTAATAATATATGTTTGTACAATAATTTCAGTAAATTTATTATATTTTTTTATGACCCGAGATAAAAAAATCACATTAACTCAGAAGAAATATAAGCAGCTAAAGGATGAACACGACGAATTGCTGACAATTGGTCGTAAACTCATCGCAGATAAACTTGATCAGTATCGAGAAGATGGACGAAACGAAGATGATTCAATGTTTAGTGAACTTCTTCAGGAAAAAGTCTTGATGGAGAAGCGAATTGAGGAAATTGACGAAATTCTCGAAAACGCCGAAATTACTGATGAAAATCAGGTCTGTGATATTATTGGAGTAGGGTGTGATATAACGCTTGAAAAAGATGGAACAACTCGATCTATGAAGATTGTGTCTGGTATTGAGGCTGATCCTGATGAAAATAAAGTTTCTGAAGATTCTCCTGTTGGTAAGGCTGTTATAGGGAAGAAGGTCGGTGATGAAGTCGATATTGAGACACCAATCGGAACGCAATCTTACAAAGTAGTTAAAGTCCAGTAGCATTATTCTACTTTTGTAGTGTTATCTTCCTTTGTGTTAGACTCCGCTTCTAATATAATTTCCCTTTTTATTTTTCGTATTTATAGATCTCATCAATTATGTTTTTAACGCTAACCAATATTGATATTCTATTTTTCCTTATCTGTTCATTTTTATCCATAACCATACATTCGTTGAAGAATTTCTCGAGTAATTCTGATAATTCAAGAAGATCCTTTACTTCAAATTGAGAATCTTTTCTTTCCTTAATGAAATTTATCAGTTTCTTTTCGATATCTACCTGAATTAATTCCTCATTAATTTGAGATGAACTTTCCTTATTATCGATCTTTTCCAGTATGTTATTTACCCGTTTTATAAGGTCAAACACTGTGTCTGATTGCCCCTTATTTTTAAGCAAGTCTTTAATATCTTTTAATATTAATGATTTATGATGAATATTATTAGATTTTGCATTTATAACTGATAACACAATTCTATCGTTTTCATCATTATTTTTTACATACTGATAGAATCTTGTATTCATAAACGATATAAACTTTTCAGTAATATCATCAATATTTGCTACTGGATTCTTGGCTTTATCGTAAGCGAATTTAATAATATCCGTAATATCCAGATCAATTTCTCCATCAGATAATAATCGGATCAAGTTATACATAATTTTTCGTATTTCGTAGGGATCATTTTTTTCAGGAAAACCTTCGACTGCACTCAAATTTACAAGTGTATCTATTTTATCTGCAATGCTTAAAATTTGAGCTTCCCTTGATTCAGGTAAACCAGAAGTCTCTGAAGTAGGCAAGTAATAAGATAACAACAGATCTGCAACGTTTTTGTCGTACCCCTGGCATTCCGCATAATTTTTCCCAATAAAACCTTCCAGTTGAGGAAACTCGATTGCTAACTTTGTTGCTTTGTCGTTTTTAATTAATTCCAAGGCTTTTCTTAATTCCTTTGAGATCTCCTTATTTTCATATTTTGTATAAATATAATTAACAAGTTCTTTAACGCGTTGAGTTTTTTCAAAGTAGTTGCCTGCTTTGTTATGGAAATTTAGACCCTTTAGCTTTTCTCTTAAATCTTCCAATTTTATTTTTTGGTCCTGGTCATAATAGAATAATCCATCTTCAAGTCTAGCAACAAAGGCTTTTTTATTTCCTTCCAAAACCAGGCTCTCGTCTTTTAGTCCGTTTATTACAATTCCGTAACAAATACTGTTTGTTTTCTGATCGTATGAAACAAGATATCGCTGATGTATCTCCAAAATATCAGTTATCAGTTCTCTTGGAAGTTTTGAGTATTTTGCATCTAGTTGAGCAAACGTCGGATAGGTTGATTCAACCAAGAATGTATTCTCATTAATCATGTTTTGAATATTTTGAGATTCTTGCTCAGAACCTTTTTCTTTTTGTGCATCAATAATTCTTTGTCTTCGCGTATTGTGATCTATTTCAATATTAAAATGATCTATAAACCCTAGATAATCTTGAGCTGAATTAACCCTTATAATTTCCTGTTCGTTATACCTTGGTGTATATGTGAAATTGGAAGCTTTTATATCGAATAGTTCTAAATCAACTAATTTTTCGTCATTGAATGAGACGATCCAGCGAATTGGTCTGATAAACACGTTTTTCGGATTATTGTCCCATCTCATGAATTTCTGCTTTGGAGATTCCTTTATTAACGTATCAACGATTTTCTGGATTATTTCTTTTAGCTGCTTTTTATCAGTCTTCTTAATAAATACATATTCATCATTATTTATATTTTTAATCTCGATATCTTGCTCGTTTGCCTGATTTTTCTTCAAAAATCCAAATAGTGCCTGAGTTGGTTTTCCTTGTGAATAGGCAATTTTAGTAGGAGGACCTTTTATTTCGAGATCTTTTGTAATTTCATCTTTTATATTATCAATTTCAAATACAATCCTTCGTGGTCCAAGATTTATTGTTGCTTTATCAAATTCAATATCTTCTTCCTTTAGCTTATTTTCAAGCCAATTTGAAGGAATTTGTTTTTCCCATTTTATTAAATATTTTGCAGGAATTTCTTCAAATCCTAGCTCAAGAATATATTTACTCTGATCTTGTTTCTTTGTTGTATCGTATGAAATTTTTGATTCTGGTATGGCGTAGATTACTGGCTTGATACGATTTTGTAGTGGATATTTCATGTCTTTTCTCTCCTGTAAGTACATTTCTCCAATAGTTTTTGAAGCCCTTTGCATAAACACAAATTTCTCAGTTCTATCAGAAAGACTTATAACACCTTGAGCGTCGAGTAAGTTGAATGTATGGCTAAGTTTTAATAATAAATCGTATGTTGCCCAGTAGTTATTCTTACCCAATTGATCTGTTATCTGTTTTTCTATTAACGCATATTGTTGTTTCAGTAAATCAATATTTGAAGTCTCGTAATTATATTTTGACTGCCAGTATTCATGTTTTTGAAACATGTCTGAATAAAGTGTTTCGTCATTCCATTTTAGCTGTCTATAGTCATCAACATCTTGAATGTACATTGCAAGTCGCTCCAGTCCGAGTGTAATTTCAAGCGCTGGTACGTCTAAGTTGATTCCAAGCATTTGTTGAAAATATGTATATTGAGAAATTTCCATTCCATCTGCCCATACTTCCCATCCAAGACCCCATGCACCGATTGGAGTTGATTCCCAGTTATCTTCAACAAATCTGATGTCGAATTTCTTTGGATCAAATCCGATTTCTTTTAACATTTGCATATATAGTTCCTGATTACTAACCGGTGCAGGCTTGAGAATTATCTGGTATTGAAAATAATGCTGAAATCTATTTGGATTTTCTCCATATCTTCCATCAGTAGGTCTTCTTGATGGTTCAACGTAAGCCACGTTAAATGGTTCGGGGCCTAGCACTCTAAATGCTGTGTTAGGATTTCCTGTTCCTGCTCCGACTTCTACACCATATGGCTGCCCAATAACACATCCTTGTTTTGACCAAAATTCATCAAGCTTTTTAATTAAATCTTGAAAATTCATAATTTCATTTTTATTAATTTAGTTAAATTTCTTGAAGGTGTGGCTTTTTATCGTGGTTTATATGTCATTTTAATTCAAAAAAAGCCGTCCCTAGTGTATATCTATTTCAATATTACACTAGGGACGGCTTTCCAGCATCTAATGCAAAAGAGAACCGTGGTTCCACCCTAATTGATAGAAAATGTTATTCCAATAATTCTATCCACTCTTTGAATTATAAGGCTCCTGCATGCCATTGCGATCATTGCCTTATAACTATATTATATCACATTATTTAGTTAAGTTATCTAATCCTTGTTATTCTGCTAAACTTCTAGTAATGAAATCATTCAAAGATTTATTAAAAGATCAACAACACGAAATGATTGATCGTCATAAATATGTAACCAAAGAATTCCAGGATTTCGGATATCGTTTAGCATTAAAACTTAATGATTTGAAACATAAATCGCTCTACATTAAGCTTGCAAAAGAGAAGCCCCGAGCTATTCTTGATCAAGCACTGTCTTTTGCTATTGATTATCCTAACGCAGGGAATAAGGCTAGAATTTTTATGTGGAAAATCAAGGATCTTTCAAAATCAGATAAAGAGAAAGAGAAAGAGAATAGTAAGTTGTCAGGATCAAAAGAAAAACAACAAGCCATGGATATTAAAGCTTCAATCTTTCATAAAAAAATAGATCCAAATTCCCAAGAAGACAAATGAAAAACTTTGTTAAAAATATCAAATTTGTGTGGTCAGTATTTAAGGTTAATTTAGGGATGTGGTCAGTTTACCGGTTGAAACTTGTTGTCTGGGTTGTCTCTGGTGTAGTAGAGCCTTTAGTATGGTCAATATTATGGTTTGTAACTGCTCAAGAATCACAGTCAATGGTTTTATCTGGAACTCAAATTCTAAACTATTACTTGTTTATAGCTCTTGTTGACAGGATTACCAGGTCTTGGACATTTGATACTTTACGGAAAGTAATATTGACAGGAGAATACAATAAATACCTGCTTTGGCCAAAGAACGTGACGCTTTTCAGATTGGGTGCTGATTTATCAAATAAATTTGTTTCCATTTTAGCGTTGCTACCAATTTGGATGACCTGGTTTTTTATTTTGCAATTTTACGGATTAATTGATGTTATTAATTCCAATATTTTATTTTTTGCTATTGCTTTGATATTGGCATCTTTGATCCGTTTTTATCTTGATTTGATTTTGGCACATATTGCATTGTGGTGGGAAAAGATAGAGGGCGTCTCGTCATTTTATTGGGTTGCTGTGAAGCTTTTTGGTGGTGTAACCGTACCGTTGGTGTTGCTTCCGAATTTGGCTTTCAATATTACAAAAGTACTACCTTTTCGTTATGGAATGTCTTTTCCTGTCGAGATTCTCTTAGGTATTTCGGATAAATCTAGCATTGTCTGGGGATTTGGTATGAGTTTATTCTGGATTGTTATTGAAATTATTGTTTATAAATTAATGATAAAGTATGGTTTGAAAAAATATGAATCAATAGCCTAGAATTAACGTTCATTATGAAATATCTTAAGCTTTTTATAAAATTTATTAGCGTATCGGTTTCCGAATTTATAACTTATCGAATGGATTTTATCTTTCGTGGTATTGGTATGGTTTTCATGTTTATTATTATGACGTTTGTTATGTCATTGCCATTTAGCTTTGTTGATAAACTTGCGGGTTGGAGCGAATATGAGCTTTATCTTGTTCTTTCAATTTACTATATAATAAATGGTATTGGATGGGTTACTTTCCGGAATGGTTTAGGTAATCTTGAACAGAAAATTAACTCTGGAGATCTTGATAATTTTCTTTTAAAACCCAAAAATACACTTTTTCTTATATCTTTTAGTGAATTAAATATTCCAAGACTAACAGATATTGTTGTGGGGATTTTATGGTTTGTTCTGACTTATCTGCGAATGGATTTTGATCTGAAATCTCTCAATATTCTGGCATTTTTTGTAGCGCTCCTTTGTGGGTTGGTATTTTCCTTTGCATTCTATTTAATGATAAATACCTTGAGCTTTTGGTCAACTGAGACATATATTGATCATGTAGCAAATCCATTTTTTACAATTGCAAAGTACCCTGTTGATATTTGGGGAAATAAAATAAAGACTTTTTTCTATTGGGTTTTGCCTTTAGGTTTTGTTTCATCTGTACCTGTGGCCATATTTACTGGAAAAGTTAGTGTAATCTGGTGTATTATTGGTGTCGGGATTGCTTTTATCTGGCTGCTTGCAGCTGTAGGTTTTTGGAGGTTTGCTCTAAAGCAATATTCTGGGGTAGGAAGATAACTTTTGATTTTTTTACTATGGATATGAATGATGTAAAACAAATGTCTCCAGAACAGTTAAAATCTGATTTGGCCAATGGCGCAAAATTCATAGTTTTTGAATATGTTATCTCTGTTATTTTTGTAACTTTTAGACGCTCTTCTAAGACATATTTATTTAGACCTGGAGAAGATAGACTCGTAAAGTCAATTCCATATATGCTTTTAACTTTCTTTTTTGGTTGGTGGGGTATTCCATGGGGTCCTATATATTCAATTGCTTCTTTTATTACAAACTTCTCTGGTGGTAGGGATGTAACAGCAGAAGTTCTTACTCGGGCCAGTGCACAGGCGAAAGTTGAAAAGTTAAAGAATAATCAACAATAAATCTTCTGATAAATATATCTATTGGTTCTTTACGGTATAAAGTTCAGTAATGATTGCTTTTTGAGGTTTATTCTCTAGATATGATATTTGTACGTCTGAAGATATAGCATATGCTGGTTTGGTAAAAGAATTTATTGTATTTTTCCCATTGTATAGAACATCATTGATTTTGTAAGAAAAATAAATTCTCCAAATATTTCGTCTATATCGGATATCTGTAATAATGGCCGTTGTTGTTAATCCTTCTTTAATTGTTGTATATACAGTATATATTCTGTAGATAAATAATCCCCAAAATATCAAGACAAATGGGCCTAATATGATTCCAAATATAGAAAGTATCATAAAAGAGAATGTTGCTGCATCCTTCAATAGTAGTTTCCCGATATCGATCTGGTTATTCATGAGTTTTATAATTAAAATATAATGTAATACAATTATTTAGAGATATTTAATTTTAGTGAAAATAACTATGAATCGCAATGAGGCCTTAAGTTTAGTTGAAGAACATACTGAGAATAAAAACCTTATTAAACATATGCTTGCTGTTGAGTCAGCTATGGTAGCTTATGCTAAAAAATTTAATGAAGATGAAGAAAAATGGTCTGTTTGTGGACTTTTGCACGATTTTGATTACGAAAAAATGAAAGAAGAACATCCTTCTGCGTGGGGGATGGATATCCTACGTGAACATGGAGTTGATGAGGAAATAATAGATGCTATTTTGGCTCATGGTGAACGAGATAATCCAGATATGCGAAAAACAAATATGGCAAAAGTTCTATTTGCTGTTGATGAATTGACTGGATTTATTGTTGCTTGTGCTCTTGTGAGGCCTGATAAACTGGCAGGTCTTGAGCTAAGTTCCATTAAGAAAAGGTTATCTAAAAAAGATTTTGCTAAAGGTGTCAATCGGGATGATATTACCAATGGTGCAAAAGAACTTGGTGTTTTCGAAGATGAACATATTCAAGTTGTTCTTGATGCAATGAAAAGTATTAAGGACAATTTAGGTCTCTAGTCTTTATCTTCATAAACCAGTAACAAATATGGTCTTGGTATAAGGTTAATGTCTGTTTATTATTACTTATATTTTGTGGTATATTCTATATATACTTAAATTAATTTTCTTAAATAAATGGCCGAAGAAAATACACCAAAGAAAGGTGGATCAGGAGCTCTTAAAATTGTCTTAATTGTAGTCGGAGTTGGAGCTGTTTTATTAGTTGGGGCAATAATTGTTGTTGCAGCTATTATTTTACCTCCAAGTTCCAAAAAAGTTTGTGCTAAGACTCGTGAGCTTATGATTGACTATCTTGTTGATGGAGGTATGTCAAAGGACGAAGCATCTGATTATTATGACGATGAACTAGGTGGTGATAAGGACTGTATGGATAGTGCAGATGAGGAGATGAAGGATCCTGCTGCAAATGGAGGTCTTGTATACATCAAGGAAGAAAGAATGTGTATTATGAATGCAGACACACTTGATGATGCTCTTACCTGTATTGACGAGATTGATTCTGAGAAATAATGCAGATTGTTAGTCTAGATCTTTGAGGAGGGCGCCTTCGGCGCCCTCCTTGTGTTCAATATTTGATAATTTACTCCGAAGTGTTAAAATCATGCTTAATGGAAAAAGAAATTTGTAACTTCTTCTTAATCTGTTTTTTTGCAAAATCCACTTATCGATCTTGTGGCCTCTAATTTGTTGTCTATTTTCATTGTTTTTTGATTTGTGTGGGTTAAATTTCTATTAATTTAAATTTAATAAACTATTAGATGTTAGATATTAAATATATTGCTGAAAATCTGGAAGAAGTAAAAAAAGCTCTCTTGAAAAGGGTTGCAGAAAAGGATCTTAAATTAGAGGAGCTTCTTGATGTTTATGAACAGAGTAAGAAAATACGAAGAGAATATGAAAGCAAAAGAGCTGAACAAAATGATTTTAATGATAAGATGTCAGGACTCAAGAAAGGTAGTGATGAGTTTTTGGCCTTAATTGCTGATTTGAAAGTAATATCAAATCAAGTAAAAAATCTTGATGACCAAGCTCTTGAATTGGAGAATAAAGTCAAAGCGATTCTTGAGAATATCCCTAATATTCCTGCCGATGATGTTCCTGCTGGTGGCAAAGAGAATAACAAGGTTTTGAGAGAGTGGGGGGAGGAAAAAAAGTTTTCCTTTGATATTAAAGACCATATTCAGCTTGGTACATCGCTTAAAACTCTTGATTTTGACCGAGCTTCAAAGATAAGTGGTGCTCAGATGCCAATGTATGTAGGGGATGGCGCTATGCTTGAGTGGGCATTAGTAAACTATTTTATTCAAAAACATAATAAAGATTGTTATACATGTATAATTCCTCCACATTTGTTGAATGAGGAATCTGCATACGTGGCAGGACAGTTACCGAAATTTAGAGACGATGTATATTGGACTCAGGATAAGCAATGTTTACTGCCTACTGCTGAAACAGCTTTGTGTAATTTCTATCGGGATGAGATTCTGGAAGAAGATGATTTGCCTAAAAAAATGTTTGCATATACACCTTGTTATAGAAGAGAGGCTGGGACATACGGTAGTGAGGAGCGTGGACTTGTCAGGATGCATCAATTTGATAAGGTTGAGATGTTTCAATATGTAAAACCGGATGACTCTCCTAAGGCTCTTGAGGAGCTTATCGGGCGTGCAGAGCAAATTTGCCAGGATCTTGGACTTAGACATAGAGTTACAATGCTTGCTGCGGAAGATGTTTCATTTGGAATGGCTAAAACGTGTGATGTGGAAGTCTGGTTTCCTTTTGATAAAGTTTGGAAAGAGGTAAGTTCTGTTTCTAATGCCACTGAGTTTCAAGCAAGACGAGGTAATATTCGTTTTAGAGAAAAAGATAGTGGTAAGCTAAAATTCGTGCATACTTTGAATGGTTCTGGTCTTGCAACATCAAGACTTATGATTGCAATAATGGAGACCTATCAACAGGAAGATGGAAGTATTGAGGTTCCTGCTGTGCTTCGGGATTATATGGGTAAAGATATTATCAAAGCCAAGAATTGATCTTAACTAACTGTAGTTATGAGTTTGAGCTTGATTTCGAAAAAATGGGCAAGCAGCTACTGACTATCAGTTGTCTGCTTGTCCAGAAATTCTTCAATTTGAACTAAGGTTTCTTGGGGAATGTAATTTATAAGATTATACTCCTCTTTGTTTTTATGTATCCAGATAATTTCGTTTCTTTTTTTAAGCCATGTTAATTGTCTTTTAACGTATTGTCGGGTGTGAATTAGTATTAATTGTTTTAATTCGTCCTTATCAATTTCGTTACTAAAGTATCTATCGAATTCTTTATAACCGATTGTTTGTAGTGCTTGGATGTTTGTGTTAAAGCCTTTTTTGCGAAGAGTTATATTCTCTTTTTCAAGGCCTTTTTCAAAAAAACTATCAATTCGTTGTTTCAAATATTCCTCAATGTTGTCTTTTTCTGGAGCTATTGCGAAATGGAGGACTTCAAGTTCTGGGGATTCTGATATTTCTGATTGTGTTTCTGTATCTTTGTCTAATTCTTTTTCGATTATTCTTATTAGTCTTCTTGGATTTTTTTGGTCGCTGGGATTCATGTCATTGAATTTAGCGGGATTGATCGATTTAATTTTTTTTTGCAGTTCATTAACATTTAATGACTGTAGTTGTTTTCTTTGTTCATTAAATGTTAATGAATCAATCTTTCTACTTTGTAATGAATAACCATTAATTATTGAGTCTGTGTATAAACCTGTTCCTCCAACAAGAATAGGAACTTTATTTTTATTATATATTTTCCGTATATGGTTAAATGCATCCTTTTGGAAATCTGCAACAGAGTAGTTTTGATCAGGTTGTAAAAAATCGATTAAGTGATGTGGAATATTTCTTATAACTTTTGTTGTAGCGTCAATACTTTTATCAATTTTTTCTTTGGCGGTGCCAATATCGAGACCAATATATATTTGACGTGAATCTGTATTAATTATTTCGCCATTAAATCTCTTAGCAATATTTATGCTAAAATCTGTTTTTCCGGAACCTGTAGGTCCTGAAATTGCAATAATTTTTATCTTCCCAGGATTATTTTTAGTGGGTTGGAGATGTTTTCTTTGAAATATTTGCGGAATCATTTCTTTGTTGGGATTAATCCCAAAAGAGAATCGCGAAGAACATTAGAATACAATAAATCCCACAATATTGCTGTGATGGCAATTATTAATACCCCTTGAAGGTCCTTGGCAAAGAATATCGAACTGATCAAAAGTGCAATTGCAATAAAGCTAATAATCAAATTCTTTAACCAAAGTTTATCTTTTATTTTTGTCAAAAGATTTTTTATTTCCTCATTATCTTTCAATAAATATAGCTCCTGTTCAAACAATGAATTTTTAATTAGCATCACAATTACTGCGATAAAAAATGTTGTAGTAATAAATGAATTATTTATCTGAAGTTTCATAAATTTGTTGACGGAAACAAGACCTATGAAAATAAAGCATAGTGCAACAACATTTAAGACTAGGTTAGCGAGAGAAAACGGGATTTTTTCACGCTGATTCTCCTCGTATATATACCTGAATACACAGTACAATACTATTCCGATCAGAAGTACTAGAATGATTTGAAACAAGGCATTATTTGCCATACTATTTATTATCGCTAGCTCGCTAAATACCCCGAGATTTAAGAATACAAAGATTGCAGGAATTAAATAAATGATTATTTGTAAAATTGGAAATTTTTTATTCATTGTTGCTTAATCCTGAAAAGTAAAAAACTAAAAAGTAGATCAATGAAATTATTGAGAAAGCCAATATTGTCTGAACGATATTCAATATGCCTATTGGAGTAAACGCCAATAATATCAAACTAATTGCTAAGATGAACGCCATTATCTGGTTATAAGGTTTCTCTGTGAGAATAAGCTTCATTAATATCAAAAGCATGATAACAATAATAACTTGAATACTTATAATTATTGGGAAAAACTTTATTAATGTTAAGATTCCAATAATTGTCAGAATATCTTTAGTGATATCAATAAAGCTTTTTTGAACGTAAAAATAGCTAACAATTAATCCAAATAACAGTACTATTCCAAGTATTGCAATTAGTAAATAAATGGCTTTTTGTGGAATTTCAATATTGGATTGCTTAATTTCGACTTCCGGAGAAAACGGCAATTTATGTGATCCTATCTTTGCGACCAGGATGTCAGCATTTTCTTGTTGCATAATAACGATCTGAGGCTGAGCTGATTGTTTATCGCTTGCCATAATGTATGTGCTCACAGTTTGTCCATCAACAAACATTGCAAAACCTGATAGTAAAGATTCCTCATAAACCTTATTCCAAACTTCTCTTTGTTTCCTATCTGTTGTTATCTGAATTTCAATATAACTTTCATCAGAAGACGTGATTCTTGCATCAGTTATTTTATCTTGTGAAATATCTGTCTTGTCGTACGATTTTATATCATAAGGATCAAGAATCTCTGGAGGCTGAACTTCTGTCTGTATTTCTGTGGTGTTTGATACATCTTGTGAATCATTATTTTCTGAATCAGCCTGTGTTTCTTCTTCAGACAAGGTTATATCTTCGGTGGAGGTTTCCTGCTCTTTCATTTTCATGAATTGAATTTCTCCCACAGAAAGAAAGTTTCGAATATAGTCTTCTGAATAGTTATCAGGGAAGTGAATTTCGAGCTTGTCATCTTGCAGTTTTATTATTGATTCAGGAATACCTGCTATTTGCATCCTTTTGTTAACCACCTCGATAAACCTTTGAATATTTCCATTATCCTGGCCGGAAACATCAACTACTGCAATTTTGTGACTTTTGAATTGCATACTCAGATTGTAGTCATGAACTCCAAGTGCTTCTGGATACCATGACTGATAGTCGATTTGCGGTAGTAATATAATCAGACAACCGGCAATATATACCAATAAAAGACCAAATTGTAATATAGCGCCAATGCTAAACTTCTCAACCTTAATAAGCTTTTTGGAATTATTATTTGTTTTTATCTTTTTTACTCCTGCTGTTTGCGATTTTGATCTTTTTTCCATAATTTATCAATTCTTTATCATATAAATAATAAATATAGGGCAGTCTCTAAGTGTATATTCTTGATTGTAATTTAATTTGGCTTGGTAAATCAAGGCTTACAGAAAAATTATTTCTATGTCATAAACTGGTTTTCATCGCCAATTACCATGATTTTATGCTTGTTTACGATGTTTTCTACAAATGAATCTCTTTTCTTTTTTCTAAATTCAAATTCTTCGGTTGTCATTACTGTGTATCGAATTTCTCTATTAACTATTTTTTCTGCAGATTTGATTGTAGTTGCAACACCTTTGAGATTTATATTTCCTACAAATAAAATATCAATATCATATGGAGAGGGATGATGATCTTCAATATATGCTGTAGTTAGAACAACGTATTTAATATCTCCAAGACCATCTCTGTTTTCCAATACTTTACCACCAAGTCCAAATTCCTTGTGGATCATCCCTGATAGTTCGTAGTAAATAGGGCAATCTGTATTTATTTTGTAGTACATCCTGTTTCCTCTGCGATTACTGGTCAAAATCATAGATAGCTGAAGATTTTTTAATTCACGTCTTACAGCATTAATCTCCTCACTTATTTTTCTAACAATGCCGCGTATGTGTATTTCTCTTGATGCGTCGAGGAAGAAAAGTTTGAGTATTTTGACTCTGACTTTTGAAACAAATATGTGTTCGATCATTAACTTATCGGTTCATGTAAAATATTAGTAGGCAATTTGTGTCGAGTGTTATTGTTTCTTAATTATCAAAAGCAAGAACAGGTCAATGATTATTCGGCTACTACAACGTTTCCTTGTTCTTCTGGTACACCAACTACCCAGATAATTCCTCTATTGAATTTGTATTCGTTTCCATCTGGTGTGTAATATCGTGTCCTTGAGTTAATGTCGTCTTTTTTCCAAGTACAGTTGATAATCTTACCATCGGAAAGTATTATAGCATCTCCTGATCCTATTGTTGTAATTATAACATGAGCTTTCTCATCATAAGTTGATATCATTTCGTTTCTTTCTAGAACTACAGTTTTGGCATAAACTTGTTCACCAGTGTTTTGATCTATATAGGGTGTATCTCCATTGTATCTAAGATAAACATTTCGTTCTTTTTCGTATTTCCAGGTTATATCATAGAGACCATAATTACTTAATCTATCAAAAAACGATACTGTTACATCTCTACCTTCACCTCTGTTTCCTACAGATTCGTCTTTTTTGAATAAATAGGGCTCTATTTTGCTTGGTGTCCCTGTATAACCATAGTATTCTGCTTTTTCGTAAAGAAGCTCTGTTGATGTGTAGGCGTTATGTGGTGCATATTTTTCACTACTTCTCCAAAATGTGCCGTATTTATCCATTGATTTGATACCTAGGTTGTATATTGTACCCCCAGAATCTACTCTTGGATCGTCCGAAGATGCGTAACCAATATGCATGTATATTGCATCGTATGGGACCATCCATTCAATGAAGTATTGCCTTGCACTTCTAATTGGACCTATTTCGTCGCAAGAGCGGCCCCAGAATACTGCCATAGTTCGTGTGATTCCTCCTTCAGCAAGTGTTTCGTAAACTATATCTGCTGAGTTGTAACCTGATTGGGGTCTTGCGTCAGTGTGATTCTCTATCATTACTGCAATTGGGTATTTTTGCTCAATAATTTTCCATTCACTTTTGGTGTACAGTTCGCCGTTGATTGGGTTTTCTGCTTCTCTTGGAGGATTAGGATCTGGTATTGTGATGTTAGTGTAAGTTTTATCTGATTCCTCTGCTGCCATGATGTCTGGGATTTCAAGATCTTTGAGGTTTAGGCTGGGCAGTATTACTTTATAAAGAATTAGGGCGGTAGTACTGCCGAAAATTGCTAGAAATAAACCTGAGTAGATAACTTTTTTTAATAAATTCAACTGTGCATACCACTTAAAGAACCTTGTTGGTATTGAAACGATTTTTTTAAAGATACTTTTTATAAATGAAGATTTTTCAGGATTCTGTGATTTTTCACTAGATTTTAATGAATCTTGAGGTTGGTTTTTTTTACCATTATAGTCAAGGTTTACGTCTTTTTTCTCAAATATCTGCTCAGTTTTAGTATCCTTGGTGTTGTCAGGTTGTGTTTTTTTAGGCTTCAGAGTTTTCTGATTTATAACTGCTGAGCTTAGATTTAAGTCTTTCATGATGATAAAGCTTTTTGAAGAGATTGACCTTCCTCGTCTGTAAGTTTATGTTGTTCAGCTGAACCGTTTAGGATCTGTTTAGTATAAACTTTGGAAAAATCACGATTGTATAAACCTGTTATTATGACACCATTATTATTATTATCGAGTAGAGTAAGAGAGAAACTTTGATCTCCTCCTGTATTACGAAAGGCTTGATATCTTACAAGTCCAACTTTTTGGATTGATCTTTTGGTTTCTTGTCTTATTATTTCAAATTCTTGTTGGGTATTGTTAAGATTGGATTCACATTTATTTATAACCTCAATCTGTTTTTTGAGAATATCCTCCAAGTTGGTACCGTCGACTCCTTGAGATAAATCCTTTAATTTCTTTAGTGCTCTTATTGCAAAGAATAAAGCAGCTAAAGAAACCACTGATGGCAATACTATCGATATTATTGATATAATCTCGTTGTTCATAATCATATGCTATCACAAAAAACATGAAATTTCATATAAAAACTTGGGGTTGTCAGATGAATTACTCTGATACTGAAAATATCCGAGGTATATTGCTATCTCTTGGATTACAGGAATCCAGGCAATTGGACGGGTGTGATATTGTTGTATTCAATACTTGCTCTGTAAGGCAAAGAGCAGAAGATAAAGTTCTGGGTTTAGGTCGGATTATCAACGAGTTCAAAACCAAAAATCCAACAGCTATTGTAATTCTGACTGGCTGCATGTCTCAGCGTATATTTAGAGATCCAGGGTTGCAATTGAAGAGTGCAAAATATAAGAAAATGCTTAAACGTCAAGCTCCATGGGTCGATTATTTTGTTGATACTCAGGATCTTGAGAGTTTGAAATCAATAGTTCAAAACCATTTTGATATTAGGGAAAAGGTTGGCTCTTGTCTTGATAGAGATATACTTCGAGAATCGAAATTTTCAACGATTTCGGCCAATGTTCCAATCACTATTGGCTGTGATAATTTTTGTACGTACTGTATTGTCCCTTACACTCGTGGTAAAGAGATGTCATTAAGTTTTCATGATATATATCAGAAAGTAGAGCAACTTGTATTTCAGGGATACAAATTGATAACTTTGCTTGGACAGAATGTTGATAGCTGGCAAGGCGAGATTAATGGAGTAAAGGCTAAATTTGCTGACTTACTTGAAAATTTAGTAAAAATTGACGGAAGCTTCTGGCTCACCTTTTTAACCTCACATCCTAAAGATTTTGAAAGTAGAATTGTTGATCTGATGAAAGATAACGAAAAATTATGTTCATACATTAATCTACCGGTTCAATCAGGTTCTAGCTTGATATTGAAGAAGATGAATAGAGGTTATAGTAGAGACGATTATTTTAGAACTATTGAGTATATTCATGAAAAGTACCCAAATGTAAGGCTTAGCACAGATGTGATTGTTGGCTTTCCTGGAGAAACAGAAGAGGATTTCAATGAAACTTTCGATTTAGTAAAAAAATCTAAGTTTTCAATGGCATATGTTTCAGAATACTCTCCGCGACCACCTGCAGCAAGTGCAACGATGAATGATGATGTACCGAGGTTAATGAAAAAGGAGAGAAAGCGAAAACTTGAGGATTTTATAGTTAGCGAATTTGAAAAACGAAATACAAGATTTGTCGGTAAGACTGTTACTGTTTTGGTTTTATCCCCACGAAAGGCAGTGAGTAACGATTTGACAGATGTTATTGTTGATAATGTTAATCCAGACAAAATCGGAACCTTTCAAAAAGTGAAAATTGTAGAAGCCAGTAAAGGTGGACTGGTTGGTGAATTTTTGAAACAGTGAGAATTTTCAGGTTAATGATTAAAATTAATTTGTCGCTAAAAATTGTAGTATAATAAATATTACAGGCAGTAGTTGATCGCATTAAACTCTACATAAAAGCCTTAATCTTTAGTTAAATTTAAATTTGCTAAATAATGAAATCACTCTCATTGAAAAGATTTTCTTCATTTTTTATCTTATTAATTGTTTCCTTCTCTTTGCTTTTCAGTGGATGTAAAAAAGATGAGACTACTGATGATTCCAGCAACGATTCAGATAGTTCCACAAACGATGACAAAGATACTGGTACTGAAGACATTGTTGATTTTTCAATGGATGCACAGGCCATCGGTGAATACGATGAAGACGTAGACTATGATCTGGTTTCGATTGAGGATTCTAGAGTTGCGGACTACCATGAATTTGAATTTAAATTCCAATCAAGCAGTTCAAAATTGCCTTTGGTTACAGCTAGCTTAAATTCAGCATCTGGATATATTGAAGTTATTATAAAAGGAGTTTCAACAGATAACAGTGGAATTGCCTATCAAAGCTCTAGAACTGTTAATCAAGATGGTATTGTAAATATTTATCATGCAATCAGCAGTAATGAGAATGAGTCAATTTATAATATTGGAATTGATAGTGATGTCGAATTTAGATTGCGAGAAGGCGATGGCTTAAGTGTTTGGCTTGATGTAATTTATCCAGATATGAGTAATGGTCCTGATGATGCCGCTGACGATGATTCTGGTGATTTTGATAGTAGTGGCTCAGATGATGAAGATGATACAGATGCCGTTGCAGACCCAAATGTTTTTTCAAATAATACCCAAACTTTCTCAACTGTGAACTCTAGTGGTGATGTCAGCCTAGTAAGATACTCATGGGCTATTGAAGGTGATGTTCTGAAATTTGTTTGGGAAACATCTTCCAATTCAGCAAATAAAATTCCACCAGTTACTGCGACATATAATGCTACCAATAAGACGGTTACAGTAAAATTTTCAAATTTACAAAAGGATTCAATTTGTGGAACCGATAATGTTATTGATACCGAGCTTTCTGGCATTTCACCAAGCATGTCCGGATCATTTGCAAGTGGAACAAGCACATATACGTTTAAGTTAACAAAGGAAACGACATACAAAATTTCCAAAAGTGATTCTCCCAGTCAAGTAATAATTGAGATAAAGAGGTAGGTGATTTATTGCTGATTGATAACTAGTATTGATTTAGTAAGATTACTGTTGTTTTATGATATTATCGTAAATATTTTATGAAATGGTATTGAATTCTAGGTAAATTGGTCGGTGCGTAGTATGGGGAGATGCCCCTCGAGTAGAGGGAAAATGTTGATTTTTGAATCGGGGTGTAGCTCATTTGGCTAGAGCACACGCATGGGGAGACGTTTCCCATGTTGGGGAAAGATGTCAACTTACAAATCGGGATGTAGCACAGTTGGCTAGTGCGCACGCATGGGGTGCGTGAGGTCGCCCGTTCAAGTCGGGTCATCCCGATTTGTAAGTTGACAGAATGGGGTGCGTGGGGTCGCTCGTTCAAGTCGAGTCACCCCGATTTATACATCTAAAAGGGAGCCGTGGGGTTGCCATCCGACCATATACATATAATGTACATTGTGGTGATTATAGACTCAGTAGTTTGCAGGGCAATCGGTGTGGATACATGGATCAGGTTTTATCTATGTATCTAGCGAGGGAAACGAGAGTCGTCTGGCATTACCAATTTTCAATAGGTTATCAGACTACTTCCGAACAAATATATTTTAAATTTACACAAGATAAATAATGTTAATTGATTCATATAAAGATTTCCTTGAGAAATTTTTTCAAGCTTTTAATGCTGCAGGCATAAATTTAGATAATTTGGATTTAGATCATCTAGGATATCAAACCTCTTCTAGTGAGGATTATGAAAAAATTAAATCTGAACTATTGTCAATTTCCTTACTTGGTGAGGAAACTACTTTTAATGATAGAAGAATAGGGATATTCATTTTAAATAATCCTATTCAATATAATGATTTTTCAATAGATATTATAGAGGTTATTGAACCAGAAAAAGGAGAAAATAGGGAGTCTGATTGGGAGCATGTTGAATTTACAACAAAAGATATGATTGAAACGTTGATTGAATTGTATCCAAATTTGGATTGGGATAAAAGTGCCTTACACAGAGATCGATTCCAGATGCTAAAACTTAAACTGTCAAATGGTTTAAGAATCAAATTCCCACGCAAAGGACTTAAATCTCAGATGACTGATAAAGGGTTATATTCAAATTAACTCAGGAATCTCAAATAAAAACTTCCGCTTATTCTTAAGCTCTAGAACATTACGAGACTGTTGTATCAATAGAAGGAAGAATATGTTTGTACATAGTACGATTCTTCCGATTAAGACATCTACCAAAAGGGAGTAGTGGGGTGCCTGTTCAAGTCGGGTCTGGTATCTATTAACTTAAGGTTGGTAACCTATACCATGTCTTGATAAAATACATATATGTTAAGTAAATCAATAAAACAAAAGGTTTCAAATAATATTCAGATAGGATTTCTTGCCATAAATATTTTACTTTTGGCGACTATTGTTGGATGGCCGATCATTAACGGGACGAATCACACAGGATATGAGCCATATTATTTTATTATTCCATTTTGTGTTACTGGTGTTCTATCTTTAGTCCTAATTTTTTTTTCTGGGAAGAAAAATAAGATTGCTTCTCTTGAAGTTCTAATAAGTTTGTTGGGAATTATTTTACTGTTCTCCTATAAACAATTTAACATTATGCTCAATTACAACGAGTGGTTGATACGTGGAATGCCAAGTAGATTTGAAGTCGTTTCAACAATGCCTTGGTCAAACAGTGATTTACAAAACACGGAGACAAATGTATCTGAAGTCACTAAATCTAAGAATGCTAAAAATGAAGAAGTTGGGATAGACGGATTATGCCGTACTAGCAAATATCCATTTCGTGATTATGGCGGTGATATTGAAATACAAACAATAATGTGTGATGGAGAAATAAAAGGTTATTTTAAGTACGATTTACACAACGACAGTATTGATTTACTTGAATACAAAGAGTATTCAGAACCCATATGCACAAATGGGACTATGAATGGGCCAGTAATATCTTATGATGAAGCCTTAAATTTGATTAGGGATCTACCATATATTCAGGAATACATAAAAGCTGTATCTGACGATGATCGAGTAAGTATTGAATTCCGTGTTGAAATCGGAGAAGGATACAAATCTTGTAATTATTGGCAAATCTGGGTTTACGAACTTGTTGCTGATGATCAAGCTACTCATGCCGTTACGATAGCGAGATATCTAGTTGACAGTTCAAATGGGGACTTATGGTTTAAAACAGATTTTACAAGTCACATAATAAAAGTTAACTGGTTGTAGTATACATTGATAGAGAATGAGACAAAGAAGTAAAGAAACAGATGGTTTTGATAGAATTTATTTTACATACTTGTGTTAATACTCATTAACTCTTGATTCTTTTGATGTAAATACTTCCCTGCTAATTTCTTCAAGTACCCAAGGTTCATTTTGTACGTAACCGTATGGGTAAGAACCATAATCAACGACTTTGTTTATTACTACTTCCCAATCATAAAGATCATGATTGTCATCTTTACCAACTATCTTGCCATTTGTTGTTATAGTAACCGTTTTAACAGGATAAAATGTGAGACCATTCCAATCATAGTAAACGATAGTGAAATAAGTTCCAGCACCATAATAGTACATAGATCTTAGTAGACCATCCTTTACTTGCGGTTGTCCAAATTCTGAAGTTGCAATAAAGCTAGAACAATTTGATTCTTGGACCCAAATCTTGTATGTCATATTTGCTGAGCTTCCTGGGTTCATGAAAACAGAGACATCTGTAAGTCCATCATTATTGAAATCCTCGTAATTTATATATGATTGAAGAGCTTCTTTGCTAGGTTTTGTTACAAATAAGATTAAATTAGAACACTCATTTAATCTTAACCAGGAAGAACCATCATATTTCCAAAATGACAAGGTTTGAGATTCAGCATCAAGATCATCTGCGATCACAGCAAGTTTTTCTCCAGATTCTAAGTAATTAATATAAATCCAATACTCCCTATCTATCTGTATTTTTGGATATTCAGTATTTTTTAAATCTAACTGCTCCAGTTGAAGTGCCTTCGATGTATTTTTAGACAAATGGTTATTATCAGTTTGAAGATCTGCTCTGGGATGTCTTCTTTGGTTAAGAATACTATCCCTATAGGGACTTGAAGCGAGATTTATTGAAACAGTCTTGTAAATAAAAGGAATATTAGCGACAAATACAAAGATACAAATAACGATGATTAATACTGTTGAGCTCTTCTGGAATTTAATCATAACTTCAGCGAATATAGAAAAGTAATATCTTCTTTATACATTATACCCTGAATTGCTAGGATGTGTGTTCCTTTAGTTAGTTTGAGTACTTTGTAGCAAAGCTATTGTTCCTGATTCTTTATATCTTCTGCTTCTTTCTTCATAATGTAGTCCACATTTGTGTATCCGCCATCGACCTTTATATCAGATCCTGTGACAAATCTCGCAGCGTCGGAAGCAAGCCACAAAACAACGTCTGATATTTCCTCTGGTTTACCATTCCGTCCAAGAGGAGAAAGACTTGCAGCCTCGTATGATGCATCTGTTGCCATTGATGTGTTTATCCATCCTGGAGAAATTGAGTTTACTCGTACTCCAAGTGCTCCATAGTTATTAGCCAGGCTTTTTGTGAGATTTAGAAGTGCTGCTTTGCTTGCCGCGTATGCCATACTTCCAAATGATCCTTGATATCCATCAGTGCTTGCGATGTTAATAATACTTCCATCTTCTTTAATGTTTTCGATGAGATTTATGCATATTTCGAAGGCTGTATGTAGATTAACTTGGAATGTGTTATACCAGATATCGTGATCGTATTTATCAAAAACTTCCTGTTCGAACATCCCTGCATTGTTAATAACTAAATCAAAGTTATGTTTCTGTATATTTTTAATAAACTTTTGCAAATCCTGTGTAGATTTGAAATCAACTTTGATAAATTCAAGACTATCCTTATGTTTTTTTTCCATATCTGAAATATCTGTGGAATTGTATGTGGCATAGACGAAAAAACCGTTATTGATAAGTGCCTCTGCAATTGATTTACCTATACCTCTAGAGGCTCCGGTTACGAGTGCTGTCTTCTTCTGTGATTTGGATATATTATTCATCTATTTAGTATGATAATACTTATTGTTTTTTTTTGCACTCTGACCATTGATTTTGGTGTACTAGGAAATATCACAAGTTTTAAATTTCCGTGTCCTATGATATCGGTGGACATGATGAACTATTTCTGATATAATTGATGCATAACTTTACATAACTATAGGGCTTATGATTCAGACGAATAATCGTAATGCTACAATCCAAAAATCTTTAGGTTTAACTCCAATAGAGGCTGATATTTACTTCTTTCTTTTAAAGGTTGGACTTTCAAGTGTAAGTACCATTAAGAAGAATATGAATACGAGTAGAACTAATCTTTATCGCGCCCTTCGTAATTTGATTTCAAAGCAGCTCGTAAGAGAGGTAATTGGTGAAAACAGTACTCTTTTTGAGACATGTTCTTACGATGATCTTAAAATGAAAATCTGGGGTGACGAAGTTGAAATGAAAAGCCTTGAGGATGATTTACCTAGGGTTATGGAGTTTTTGTCGGATAAAATTCAATATGATATCAAGGATACTGAGGTTAAATACTATGAGGGCTATGACGGTTTTATGCAAGCATTATGGAATCAGACTAAATCCAAAGATGAATTTAGAATATATGAAATTTCGATGCTAAACGATTTTACCAGTGATAATTTTTGTAGGGAAGTAATAATTGAGTTTGTACGTAATAAAATAATGGATTATCAGCTTACGAATCTTAGTAACTTTGAAGAGTTTACAGATGTAGATGAGTTTGTTAAAAATTTTTGGCAAGTGCGCTATGTTGAAAAAAAACAGTTACCGATCATATTTGAATGTGCTATTTATAATAATGTTTATAGTATGTATGACTACAGTGAAGGTCAACTTTTTTGTGTAGAAATCTATAATCAGTCATTGGCTGATATGCAAAAGGATATTTTTGATCTTGTTTGGAAGTTCTCCAAGCCGATGAAGTTAGTTAATTACTTTGGTAAAACGAAAATTTCGTTATGAAAGAAATCTATATTCGTGAGTATCTTGAAAAACTTGGTCTCTCAAAAGATGAAACATCAATATTTTTGCATCTGATTAATCATGGACCTCGTACGATTACACAATTGGTTAATGAAAGTAAGCTAAGTCATTATGCAATTAGTCAATCCTTGAGTCATCTTGCAAAACTCTCCCTTGTTGATAAGAAAGATAAGAATAAATCTTCGATATATGTTGTTCGGAGAATAGACTCTCTTGCTGGCATTCTTGAAGAAAAGAAAGATGTTCTAAAAAAAAGAGCTCTGGTGGTGGAAAAAACTATTGATACTCTATCAAAGGTATATTCCAGAGTTGAAAAGGACTCAAAAATTGTTCACTACTCTGGAATTGCTGGTCTTAAGCAAATTATGTGGAATTCTCAAAAAGCTGAACAAGAAATAAGACTTTTTGAAGTTGCTGAGCTATCTCCATATTTAGATTTCGGTTTTTATGACAGCGTTAGGGCAGAATATGTTAAGAATAATATTAAGTACAGAGAACTTACAAATGAAAAGGCAGTTAAAGGTTGGACTGACGTTACAGAATTTCTTGGTTTATGGGATATCAGGTATATTGATTCAAGCATTATTGATATGTCGGTCGAGCTAATGATTTATAATAACGTTTATTGTCTGTACGGCGTAACTCAAAGAGGAATCTGGGGTGTGGAAATTTATAATACAAAACTTAGTGAAATGCAGAAAAAAGTTTTTGATTTTATGTGGAATCATGGAAAGAATATGACTGTGATAGATAGTACAGGATCTTGTGTTGTGGAGTAGAGTGCCAGCAACAATCAATTAATCATAAATACTTTAGATACAATTTATATTTCTATCATTGCAAGAAATGGAAATTGAGCTTGTAGATTTTGATATAAATTATTACCAAACGATCTCAGATCGGGATAAAATTGTTCACCCTTCTGAATATTCCATCTATCATATTATTAATATCGACGGCAAAAGATGTGGTATTATTGGATATATACCTTTAAAAACAGATTCTCATATAGGATTTGTTAAAGATAGTATGGAAACCATAAATACACTTAGAAATAGTGGTTACCTAAAAAAGAGTCAGGTTCGTTTATATAAAAATTTCTGATAATCCTTTGACTAATCTAATAGGCAATAATTTGCTGAACAATTAGTCTAATTAATTAAGATATTTAAGATAATCAATGAAAACAGCAATAATAACTGGAGCAAGTACAGGCATAGGGAAAGCTGTTGCCAATAAACTTGCAAAGAACGGCTATAGGGTATTGCTTGTTGCGAGAAGCAGCAACAAACTAGACCAAATAGTGAGAGACATTAAATCAAAAGGAGGCGAAGCTGAATATTATACAGTTGACCTAACTGATGAGCTTAATATCAAGGGATTTCTTAATGAAGTAATTGATAATTGCAAGGCAGGAAATTACTCGGGAATAGATGCTATTTTAAATATTGCGGGTATCTGGCACGATGATAAGGAAGTATTTGCAGGAAAAGATTTTGAAACCTTTGGTGAAAAAGTAATAACAGATACATACTCGGTAGGCTTTACTGCCCCATCCCTAATTATTCACGGACTATTACCATACATGAATAAAGGTTCCCATATTATTAACCTTTCAGGTACTTTTGAGAACGGTGGCAAAGGTTGGATTCCATATTATGCCTCAAAGAAAGCTCTTGAAGATCTTACATACGGTTTAGCTGATGAACTTAAAGACCAAAAAATCTATGTGAACGGAATATCTCCTTCAGACACTGCGACAGAAGAGTATACAAAATGGTTTCCAGAATATGCAAAGGATGCTGTGTCGCCTGAAAAGATAGCTGAATTATTTTTGGATATTTTACGATCAAGTAAATCAGGGACAATTCAAGTTATCAAGAAGTATGATTACAACGATAAAGACATAGAATATTTAAAAATGGCAATAGAAATGTCTCATCAATCCTATGATGAAGGAGCATTCCCTGCAGGTGCAGTTATAGTAAAAGACGGAAAGGTAATATCAAAAACAACTTCGACCTCGTTTCCTAAGATCAACTTTCACCCAGAATCAAAATCAATTGATATAGCAATAAACGAGCTTAATGAACAACTTACTGATTGCATGTTGTATGCCTCAATGGAGCCATGCTTAATGTGTTTGTCGAGAGCTTATTGGGCAGGGATTAGAAAAATTGTATTTGCAGTTAAAAAAGAAAATGTTCCTCATTCAATATGTTATGAAAGCAATCTGAATCACTACGACCTTCTGGAGAAATTTAATGAAAAGATAGAATTGGTAAATATAGAGGAGTTGCAAGAATATGCTATAGTGGAAGTGAAGGCATGGCTAGAGAAAAATAGTTAACTTATTAATCTCCTAAAATATGAAAAAATTGCTAGAGGGTGAAAAACTTGAAGAATATGCCCGTAGATTAGGTGTTGATACTCAAGGCGATGCAATAACTTGTAGTAGTATGGGTAGACACAAGAGAGCTGATGACTCTGAGCTTCAGCGACGAGTTATTGAGGCGGAACGATCAATTAGAGAACATCAACTTTGGATAATAGCTCTTATCTCTGCGATTTCTTCTATGCTCAGTGCTGTTATAGCATTATTTGCAACTTTTTCGAACTAATCTTCGAAAATCTAAAATCTGCATCTCATGGCTTGATATATATGATTTAGAAAATTTCACTAAAACAATTTAAAAAAATGAAATTATGGTAAGCAACTTAAATTGGGAAAAATATATAAATACTCGATGTAAAGTCCAGAAGAAATTTCTCAATCTTTTTCTTAGAACTCTTCATGACAAATCTAATCTCCAGGATGCCTTTTCTTTTACTCCAAATTCCATATACCACAGTGTTTCTTTCTCAAACCATGAGAATTATACGCCACTTTATGAGCAGGAACGAAATTTTGTCACTTCTCATATACGATCTCTGGGTTGGGATATTTGGGCACCCTATGAGAAAACGAATCCTGGAAAATCATTAAAAAGATATGAAAGAAAGACCAAAACTGATCATGGGTTATCTCCAGAAGAAATTGTTGATCTTGATTTTTCAAGAATTCTAACATCAGAGGTAGTTGTGTATGATTATAACCTGAGCTCAAACGGAATAGGTCAGGAGCTTCAAGTCGGCTTTTTCCTGCCTAAAATCGTTTATTCCCGTAAAAGGCCAAGTATGCTGACAGGTGGTTTTCCTGGGACTCTGTGCATTTATTACGATGACGCTGCGGTTCTTTCGGATATTTTCCGAGGCATTTTCTCAAGAAAAAGTTATAATGAAGAACCATTTTATGTAAAAGATGGATGTGTTTTTAAGGGTGATGAAAATTTAAATCAAAAATATAAAAAATATTTGTGGAGCTGGGATTGATTTTGGGTGGAGTGGTGTTGATTTGCTATGCTATGGTTTCATAATTGCTATAATTAAATATATTAATTTATCATCCTCCAATTCGATATGAAATCAATAAATGACAATATTCAAGAATACAGACTCCAAATGCAAAAAGGTGATGTTCCTACAGCCTATCGGGAAATTTTAAAGTATATGTTGAAGCTGAAGACATATTTTCAAAAACAATATGCTAATCTATCGCTACCAGGAGGACTTTATCAAGGGTATATGGATATGACGTATTTCTCAATAATTCCTGAATCTCTTAAGTCGAAAAAATTAAAAATTGCAGTAGTTTTTATTCATGAAGATACTAGATTTGAGGTATGGTTGTCAGGATATAATAAAAACGTACAAAAAAAATATTTGGATCTGATGCAGAAAAAGGATCTTGGAAAATACCGTACGCCGCCAAGTCTTGATGGCTACGATTCGATTCTTGAATACACTTTAGTTGAAGACCCTGATTTTGATAATCAAGAAGAATTGACCACAAGGATTGAGAAAGGTGTTGTTGATTTTATTAAAGATGTTGAGGGTTTAGTATAGGGCCCAGAGTGGGGTGGTTGATAAGGGAGTAATCCACCGGCCGTATTGACCGTTGGATATTTGATCATAAAAGAGGGAGCGGCCTTGCGGCCGCTCCCTTCTTGCTATCTCTTAATCAGAAAGATCTCTTATTTATCTTCTTTCTTGCTGTTTGTAAGGACAACATATCCAATACCCGCAGCTACAAGTAAGAGAAGAGGAATCAAGCAATACCATGCATTGAACCAAGACTTGTTATCACTGTCTTTGACTTCAAATGTGATATTCTTTTCATCATCTTTACTGACTTTAACTTCGACTTTGCTGTCTCCGTCAACATCTACATTATCTGGTAATGTTGATGTATCAACTTCTACCCAATAGTTACCATGGCAGACTTCTGTCTCCCAATATCCATCAGTATCAGTATTAACTTCGTCAACAACAACTCGTTTTCCGTCATCATCAAGATAGTAGATAGTGACCTTTACATCTTTTACTCCGTTCTCATCGTCATCTTTCTTGCCATTACCATTTTTGTCGTAGTAGACGTATCCATTAATAGTTGCGTCAACTTCGCATGTGTCATTGTTGTTGTCTCCATCATTTTCATCTTCTTCTCCTAAAACATCGCTATCTTCTTCCTCTGTATCTTCGTCTTCTTCTGCCTGAACTGGTGTAACAATTGGTTGGGTAGGTTGAACAACTACTGGATTTGCCAATACTGTTATTGTAATTGATGCTGTTGCCATGTCTCCATCTGCATCAGTAACATCTACGTAACAAGTATAGGTTCCTGGTGTATTTGGCACTGTAGTCTCGGTAGTATTGCTACCTGCACAGTTACCTCTCCAGTTGTATGTTAAAGGTGTATTTACACCACTTGCATTAGCTATAAGTACTACTGTTGTACCTGTATATACGGTTGTTCCTGGGTTTGCAGTAATTGCAACTGTAGGAACACTATTGTTAACTGTTACCGTAACAGTCTGAGATTCAACATCACCATCTCTATCAGTAACTGTGATTGTACATGTGTATACTCCTGTGATTCCTGGAACTACTGCGGTGTTTGTATCTCCACTACAATCGCCACTCCATGCGTATACATCACCTGGGTGACTATTTGCAACTGAAGCTATAAGTGTAACATCTGTACCTTCGTTAACGGTAAATCCAGGGTTAGCAATCACTGAAAGAACTGGTGTTTCGTTTAGAACAGTTATTGTAATAGTTGCTGTTGCAGTATCGCCATCACTATCGGTAACTGTAATTGTACATGTGTATACTCCAGTAACTCCTGGGATTGCTACATTTGTATCAACTTCGCCATCACAAACAGGATCTCCTGACCATAAATATGTTAATGGTGTATCTTCGCCATCTGCATGAGCAATTATCATTACATTTGTACCTTCGTATACTGTTGCACTAGGTAGTGCCTCTATTGTAACGGTAGGTACATTTTCATTTACAACTACTGTAACGGTATCAGAATCAGTATCTCCATCACTATCTGTGACAGTCACTGTACATGTGTATGTTCCAGGTGTATCTGGAAGTGTAACTTCGTCAGTTGTACCAATACAATCACCACTCCATGCGTAAGATATAGGTGCGTCTCCGTTGGTTACATTTGCTGTTAAGGTAACAGTTGTTCCTTCTTGTACAGAAAATCCTGGATTAGCACTTATCGCAACTTCTGGTACATTTTTTATAACATTTACTGTAATAGTTGATGTGCTACATGCTCCATCTCCCCATTGGATACTTCCCCATAAACCGCCACCATTCCATGAACCTGCGCTGTTATATGAAGCTTCACAAATTTGAAGTGTAGCAGTGTAGGTACCAATAGCGCTGTATGTATGGTTAGGTATTGATAGTATTCCGTCGGTATTATAAGTATCAACATAAGTATCTCCATCACCATAATCAACAGTAACTGTCCATGGTGCGTCATCTGGTTCGTTTGCTCCACCCCAGAAAGGACTGCTAGCTCTATAACTTGGGTCATAGAAACTTGCTGGGAATGTTACATCTTCATTTTCAAATATAGTCTGGCTTGAACCAAAATCAATTATTGGAGGTACATTTCCTGGTTGGAAGTTAAAGTAATATGCAGTTGCATACTGTGATTCTCTTGAATATCCATCACTATTACTATCCATAGGGAATCCTATTGCTGCCATATCAATAATGTTATACCCAGGATGTGAATAGATACTTCTTGACCAGCTATTAAAATCATCAACCAATACGTATCTGTATTCGTAATGTCCTTCTGGTAAAACGCTTGAATCGAATTGATTATATCCGTATCCACTTACGCCATAGACTCTTTCGATAGTCGCAGCAATAATATCATCTTGATTGAAGAGTGTTGTTGTCCCTGCCGGGATGTATTCATCGAACATCGGAGCCCAGTCGAATACTGCACCAGGAAGGGTAATTCTTGATTCAAGATAAAGAGTTAAACCGTAAGGATTTCCAGCAGTAGCATTTGCTTGAAAAGCTGTGACTGGATATCCCTCAGGAATTCCGTAAGTCATTAGCTCCGTGCCAACTGGTCTTTCGACAATAATACTATCTGTTGTACATCCCACATCTCCAGCAGCATCGTATGCACATACTTGTATATCGTATGTTCCGGTAGGAATATTATAAACGGATCTAGATCCTTCTATTGCCACACAATTATCTACTCCAAGATCACCTTCTGCTTGTCCATTAATGATACAAGTCAATGCTGTTGTTACTTCGTTATTTAATGTTCCGTTTAGTCCTGTTCCGAGAATATTATAAGTGAAAGAAACGATAGGATCAGAAGGATCAACTTCGTTTTCTGCAATAACGTACATATTTAGTACGTCATCGTACATGTTTATTGGGTCACCAAGATAGACAGTTATTGGACTATTTCCTGCCGCACTTGGAGAGACATCTGATTGCATTGGCTCTAAAATATCATTCTGTTCAATATTAGTCTCAATTTCGTCAGAATTTGAAATCTCTGTCTCAGTAACTGACAAGTCTGTTGATTCCTCAACAGGAGTTTCAGATTCATCTGTATCTTCTGTTTGGTTCTCTGTGACTTCTTCAGTATTCGCCTCTGTTGTTGTTACTTCAGAGTCTACTGAATCGTCTGTCGATGTCTCTGTTGTTGAAGATTCGTCAACGTTTTCCTGATTTTCTTGGATGTTTTCCTCATTAGCAAAAACAATCAGAGGTGAAACCTGGTTTGAGACTAGAAATAAAATGAACGTTGTTGCAATTATCTTTGCAACGTTCTTACGAAAGTGCTTCATATGTAAAGCTTAATAAATTAATATATATTAATTATGTCGAGTTGAAATATGTTGGTATTATACAATTAACGAGCGATCAAGTCAATAATCTGTAAAGTATGAACGTATCCCCGTTAATAAACCTATGGGGTGTACTACTGGGTCTTGAGTAGAGTATTAATCTCGATTTTATTTTCTTTGAATAGATGGCTTATCTTAAATGGTATAATAATCCTTAATGTATACAACAAATCTACAAAAACACTTTAGATTTAATGAATCTGATCTACAAATGAATAAAGCTGGTCAAATTTCTGATGGTCAAAAAGGACGTTTTCGGATGAGTTCAATTCTGGGGTTAATTGTTAGTTTGGGTATCGGTTTTGTTTCTACTTCAGTGTTTTTCGGTCTTTACGTATATTCCATTTATAACTACAGCGAAAATAAAATGGGGTATTTTATTGCAGGACTTACAGTTTTCTTCGGATCGCTTATCGTAGGTGTGGTAATGTTTATTTCGTTAATAAGTATATCAAATTCTACCGAAGTTAAAGTTGCTACAGGAAAGCCAAGATTTGAGCAGAAATCTGTCCAGCTTGGGAGATCATATATGCACTTGAACTTTATGGTTATTGATAATGTAGATTTTATATATTTGCCTTTCTATAACGATATTTTTGTCGCTGATAAGACATATTCAATATATTATATCGCTAGGGCGAACAACAACAATCAAATCTTGTCAGTTGAAGAGCTAGATTAATGAGTTTTTGAAGGGGAAATCTTAATAAATAAGCGATTTTATTGATTTTATTCTACATTCGAAAGAGTTGTCATACCTGAGTCTTACGTTCTACAGCACTAAACTTTGTTGCTCTTCAGATTCGTTGTCTTGTTCAACAATATAAATGTCCTGATTATAGTCATTAATTCCGACTTTTTCTGCCATACCTTTAACTATTTTTTCAAATGGTTTGCAGGCAAAGCAGCCATCGTCGCCATTTGGGCATTTAAAACTATCCAATTGTCGTGCAAGTTTGATTTTCTTTGCTATAGCAAGGATATTTTTTTCGGATATTTCAACATCTGGCAGCTGTTGTTCTACTGGGCTGTCATCTTTATCAAGGTACCAATAACTTGCTTTTTGAACCTCTCGGCCTTGGCAATTTCTTACAAGTAGGTGATATATAGGTAATTGCATGGAATCTTCTTTTTCCTCATGTTTGCTTGTCTTAAAATCAATAATGTGAACGCTATCTGAATCCTTAAAATATTCCAGCCAATCGATTTTACCGCAAAGTATGATGTTATCTTCCTCTGACATCCAATAATGTGGTAGATCCATCTGTATTTTTACTGCAAGTTTATTGAGTGGACCTGGATTATTTTTTACTCGATCTATCATGATTTCTCCACGTTTTTTAAATGCCTGCTCTTGTTCTTCGCTATTAAAACCGCCTTTTTTGCCGGAAACCTTAGTCCAGGCCCTTTCGAATTTTGCTGATAATGGCTCCTCAAAACGTCTCTGAGTAGGGATAATGGATAATGATTCAATAACTTCATGCACAACTTGACCCAGTGCCAGTGAAGGTGTGATGATTTGAACTTTATGGTTTGTTACTGGGTCTTTATATACGTTTTTCAAATAGTATGCTCTAGGGCATTTTAAAAAGTCGCTTATTGAAGAATGTGAAACCCATATTGCGTTAAATTTGTCTTTGCTCATTATTTAGTATTCCTTAAATTTTTATTTTAACATTAAATATTAAAAAAATCCTGAAAATTTTATCTATATTAAAAACGAATTATCAATGTATTCTTGTCTCGATTTAATACTTGTTCTATATTATTATTAGACTTTTCTTTGTAAAAATAGACTTATGTTACAATTTATCTATTGGTATTGTATTATAAGTAAAATGTAGATGTAATTTATAGTTGACCTAGTATAAAGCCCTTTATTTACTCTGATCTAATGTCAATTTATTTCAATTAAAGGAAACAATTGGTAAATGAATAATCTTGATTCTCTTCTCAATCCAAAATCTGTTGCGATCGTTGGTGTATCTTCTGATCCGGGAAAAATTGGATCGATCCTTCTCTTGAACATTATTTCTGCTGGTTTTGAGGGCGATATTTTTATAATAAATCCAAAGTACCAGGAGCTATTTGATCGTAAAGTTTATCCTTCTATTAAAGCTGTGGGTGAAGAGATAGATCTTGTTTGTATTGCAATTCCTTCACAATTTGTCGAGCCAGTTGTAGATGAATGTATTGAGAAAAATGTTAAATCAGTAATTATCATCTCTGCTGGATTTGGTGAGCTTAATGAAGAAGGTAAAGCTCTTGAGCAGCGAATTTCAAATAAAGTGAAAAAAGCAGGTATCAGACTTCTGGGACCTAATTGTCTCGGGATGATCAACCCTTTGACTAAGATTAATGCATCTTTTGCTGCATCCAATCCAATTGAAGGAAATATTGCTTTTTTGTCTCAATCAGGTGCTGTATGTACAGCTATTCTTGACATGTCCTTATCGAGAAATCTCGGATTTTCGAACTTTGTTTCACTTGGCAATAAGAGTGATGTGTCTGAAGTTGATTTGATAAAGTATTTTGTTAATCACGAAAAAGTGAGCGTAATTGGTGCATATCTTGAAGAACTTGATGGGGGAAGGCAAATACTGGATATTGCATCAAGCTCAAATAAACCTATTGTTATGCTAAAAGCAGGTGAGACTGAACAAGCACAAAAAGCAATTGCTTCTCATACAGGTTCTCTTGCAGGATCTGTGAAAACTGTAAAAACTGCGCTGAATCAATCTGGAATAATTCAGGTTAATGGAGAGAATGAAATGTTTAATCTTTTAATGGGATTTTCCTGGACGCATATTCCTAAAGGACCAAATGTAGCAATTGTTACAAATGCTGGAGGTCCGGGAATAATTGCTACAGATACTATTTTAAAATCAGGTTTGAAGATGGCTGAAATTTCGGAAGAATCTAGAAAATCTATCAAAGATAGCCTTCCAGATACAGCTAGCGTTCTTAATCCTATTGATGTTATCGGTGATGCGCTTGCTGCACGATACAAATTACCTATTGAAACATTAATTCATGATGATAATGTTGATAGCATATTGATAATCCTGACTCCTCAACTTGTAACTCAGATAGAGGATACTGCAAAACTAATTATCGAGAGTGCGAAATTCTCTAAAAAACCTATTTATGCTGTATTTTTAGGAGGAAAATATGTATCTTTTGGCATACAACGGATGTACGATGCAAAAGTTCCGGTTTTCGACTCTATTCGTGAAGCTGTTGATGTTATTTCGTGCATGTACGAGTATGGCCGTTATAAAGATGAAAAAAATGAACATCCACGATTTATACCAATTGACACGGCGTATACTGAAGGTAAGTTTCACCATGAAATTATTCAAAATTCAAGTCATGAAACTGGAGTATTATTTGAAAACGTTGTGGCAAGTATTGCAACTGAATTCGGTCTTGATTTACCTAAACAGTTTGTAAGCTCAAATATTGAAGAAGTTGCTGCATTCGCAAAGAGCTGTTTCCCTGTTGTGATGAAGGCTACAACTGCAGATATTGTTCATAAAACTGATTTTAAGGCGATTTATTTTAATATTCAGGATGATGCAGCATTAAGAGCAAATTTTTATCAATTAGCAACAGATATTCAGGAAAAAACAGGTAACAACAGACCCTCTATATTGGTACAGGAGCAAATTAAATTTGAGAAAGAGTTTTTTATCGGTGCCAATAGGGATGGTTCCAAACAAGTATATTCTGACAATACTGGCCTTGGACATTTACTTATGTTTGGAACTGGTGGTATTTATACCGAAATTTACAAGGATCTTGAACAAATATTGATTCCAAGCTCCAGTGAATTTATTGAAAAGAAGTTGGAGAGGACTGCAATTTGGAAGATAATTAAAGGTGCTCGTGGCAAAGATGTATTAGCCTTTGATAAAGTTTTGAACACGATTGACGCTGTACAAAAAATGCTCATTGCTTATCCAGAAATAATTAGTCTTGATTTAAATCCTGTACTTGTGACTATTGATCGTGCGATTTGTGTTGATGTGAAAATGTTTGTGCGATAGTAGCTTACCGCTTTGCTTGATGCTCTATTAGTATTAGATTGACTTTAATTGCTTTAGCGCCAACATTCCACATGCAGCATTTTTTTCTTGACCAAGGCTTTTCCGAATTGTTACGTTTATTCCTTTACTACTCAATTTGCTTCTAAATAAAGTTATTTTACTGGGATTTGTTGGCTTAAATGTTGATGTTCCTGTTTTATTGAATGGGATAAGGTTAACATGCACTAATTTGTGTGCGTTCTTTCCTATCTCTTCGAAAAATCTTGATAAATAATCAATATCAATATCCCGATCGGTGATGTTCTCCAGCATAAGGTATTCTAGTGTCATACGTCTATTATTTTTATGAATATGTCGTTTTATAAAAATTGCTAGATCTTTTAAAGAATCTGCGTTTGTACTCGGCATAATTTGCGATCTTATCTCTGTGTTGGCAGAATGCAAACTTATAGCAAGATTTACCTGAGGAAATTTAGTGAAAAAATCTTCCATTGGCTTAATAATTCCAACTGATGAAATGGTTATTCTTCTTGAGCCGAAATTGAATTGATTAGGATCTGTGAGGATTTCTACAGCATTTGTAACATTTTTCGGATTAAGAAAAGGCTCTCCCATACCCATAAATACTATATTCGTAACTTTATCATTAAATTTTGATAAAAAACGTGAAAAATAAAGAACCTGATCGACAATTTCCTGAGCTGTCAAATTTCTTGTAAATCCCATACTTCCTGTGGCGCAGAATTGGCATTTAAGTGGACATCCAATTTGAGTTGAAACACAAACAGTATTCCTATTTTTTTCATGACGAAGGAGAACCGCCTCGAAATTAAGATTATCCTGACAAGAGAATACTTTTTTAATTACCTGGTCATCAGATGAAACCTTATTGTTTAAAGGGGATATAAATGGGAAAGAGAATTTTTGTGAAAGTTTCTCTCGATCATCTTTCGAGAATGTTGATAAATTTTCAAAATTATCAATAAGATTGACAAAAACAGCATGATTTAGCTGTTTTTGTCTGAATGATGGAAAATTTAAATCTAATATATCAAGATATTGGTATTTCATAAGTGATGCTATTATAATATTTAAATAGATTAATTTTAATATATAAACGTATGGCTTTTCTTCCGCTTATTTTTATGGCTTTCCCAATGTGTATATTTGGCGTAGTTGCTATTTTTATTCTTGCTGGATTATCTTTCTGGATTTGGATGGTTATAGATCTTGTTCAAAGAAAGGTTGATGAATTTCCGAATAAAAACCAAAATGATAGAACAATGTGGATGCTTATAGTTCTTTTAGGAAGTACGATAGGTGCACTGGTCTATTATATGGTTGTATATAAAGCTATGGGTAAAGCAAGTTCAAGTATAGCTGGACAAAGTAAATAAAGTACTTTATTTACCAGACTATACTGACAGGTGTGCCGACTTCAGCCCAATCGTAAATATATTTTGCATCCCAATCATGAGGCATGATGCAGCCGTATGTGATTGGTTGCACTCCGACAACATTATCCCAGTTGCTCCATCTGCCATTTATAGGTGAAATTGGGATGCCATGAATTCCATTTTCTGATCCGCCCGAATAGTAAATCGTCAACCAGTAGGGCATCCATATTTCCCAAATACCCCAGGCCATTGGTACTTTCTCGTATACCTGAAATTCTCCAAGTGCAGTAGCATGGCCATATTTTCCTGATGACATAGGCATATCGTATATTATTTCATAATCTTCGACCATATACATGTGTTGAGATCGAATTACAATGAAAATTCTTTGTCCCTCTGATATTTGACCACCTCTTGCTAAAATTGCATTATCGAATTCAGCAGCTGCTTTGTTTTTTAAGTCTTCCAGTTGATAGTATTTTTGAAGTTCATCCTGTTCATTTAGATTAATCTGCTGGGATTCATCTACATAATGACCTAAATTCAAGTCATAAAATCCTGCCATGAAAGCAATGTCTTCGATTGTGTTAAGTTTATCAGTAATTCTAGCATCAAGTTCAGTCCTTTGTTTTTTGTCCAATTCAGAAATCTCAATCCCGTATTCGCCAAGAGAGGATGTTATTTGGTAATAATTGTTTAATTCTAAACCTTCAGATATTTCCGCTCTTGTTTTCTCAATTTCCGAAGTATCCTGGGCAATTTCATCAACATAAAATTGAGTTGTTCTTTGGTCTAAATCATGAAGAGATGTCTCTATTGTAGTAAGTTCGAAGTTGATTGAATTGTCTAATTTATTAGTAAATGTCTCTGGCCTTTGATTGCTATATGTGCTTAACAATAGTGCAAAAGTGTTATCTTCAGGATAAGTTTCCTCAAAATCAGAATATATGTCATCAATTGGCCATCCATTAAAATAATAGTATTCAATCCCTTCCCTTGTTCTTTCAATGTTATCTAAATGTAATCTTGTGTCAGCCTGAACTTTTAATGCAAGAACAAGTACTCCAGGAATTAAGACTAAAAGTATTGTCCTAAACACATGATTTTTTTTCTTTTTCTTGGGAGTTGGGGCTTCTGATTTTAACTTTTGTGTATTTTCTGTTGTTATAGAAGTTTTAGGTTCAATTTTAGACTCAACCTTTGAATTTCGACCAGATTTTTCTGATTCTTTTGGTTTATCGTGTTTTAATTCTTTCTCTTCTTTTATATTTTCCATCTTTGTATCACTTGAAAAAGTAGCATTATTATCGGGTTGTTTCATTTTTACGAGTATTCTAAACTAAAGTAACATTATTCTTGTGTTTCAATGGGCTTTGTTTTGCTCGATTTTTTTGGTAATTTTTTTGTTGGAATTTTTAGTAAGTCTCGTCTTTTGAAAATTATTCCAACAACAATGTAAACAATAGCCATAACAATAAGCATTTGTATTAGTGAATTCATGAACAATCCAATCTGAAATTCAGATTTATTAATATTGACAGTAAATTCTGTCAAATCAATATTTGGCATAACAAGCTGTATTGCAGGACTAATAATGCCAGACACAAGAATATTTACGGTATCTTTGGTTGCTTGGCCGACAATTACACCTATAGAGAAAGATATAATTGAATATTTATTTAAAAAATCAAGAAAACCGTTTACTGGCTCTTTTAATTTCTTAGCTATTTGCTGACTGGAACTCTCTTCTATTTTAAGTTCGGTTTTAATTCGGGTCATGTGTTATTTATCCTATATTATAATTATCTTTGTCTGATGGGTTTTTCCATAATATTAATTAAAAATTCATTATAGCATAGACTTGTTTTTGACCAAAATAGATTATTTTTGTTATTCTTTTTTCGGATTTAAATTAATATATATTTTTATATGACAACAAATAAACCGAAAAAAAGCGAAGAAAAATCTGCCCAGAATCCTGAAGACCAGAATAAATCTAAAGCAATCTCTGCCGCAGTAGAGCATATTGAGCGTCAATTTGGTAAGGGTTCAATAATGAAACTTGGTTCAAGAAGTAAAGTAGATGTGGATGTTATTTCCACAGGTGCGATTTCACTTGACTTAGCACTTGGTGTCGGAGGTATTCCCCGTGGCCGAATTATCGAAATTTTTGGTCCAGAATCCTCAGGCAAGACAACTTTGGCCTTGCATATTTTAGCTGAAGCACAGAAGCAAGGTGGTAAGGTTGCTTTTATTGACGCAGAACACGCTTTAGATCCTGTTTACGCTAAAAGCATTGGTGTTGATATTGCAGAGTTATATATTTCTCAGCCAGATTTTGGTGAGCAGGCTTTAGAAATATTGGAGACTCTTGTTCGATCTTCTGCTATTGATGTTATCGTAATAGACTCTGTTGCAGCATTGACCCCGAGGGCTGAGATTGAAGGCGATATGGGTGATAGTCACATGGGACTTCAAGCAAGATTAATGTCTCAAGCTCTAAGAAAAATAACTGCTATTTGTGGTAAGACTAATACTACCGTCATATTCCTTAATCAAATTCGAATGAAGATCGGGGTTATGTTTGGAAATCCTGAGACAACTACTGGTGGAAATGCTTTGAAATTTTACTCTTCTATAAGGATGGATATAAGACAAAAGGAGAAGATCCTTGAAGGTGATCAAGTTGTTGGACATATTCGCAAAGTTAAGATTGTCAAAAATAAGGTAGCTGCACCATTTCGTGAAGCAACGTTTACGATTAGGTATCCCCATGGGATTGATAAAGAAAGTAGCCTTTTTGATGCTGCTGTTAAATATGGAGTTTTTTCGAAAAGTGGAGCTTGGGTCAAGTACGGTGATAAGAATATTGCTCAAGGTCAGGAGTCTGCGATTTCCTTATTAAAAGAAGATAAAAAACTAGCGATCGAGGTTGAAAAAAAAGTAAGAGAAGTGGCTAAGTAAATCTACAAAATCTAAAATTGTGATTGTATCAAAAAATTATCTGAAGAATTAAGATTCAATATTTATATCTAAGGTTGAGTCTTACTTTACAAATTCTGCTAATTTTGATTATACTATTATGACATTGGTTTCTTAATTAATGTATGAAGCCAGTCCACTGTTAGTGGATGATGTGTCGGCATCAAAGTGTCTTGATATCTGCTCTTATTTCGCTATTAGTCAGGACATGACTTATGATATATCAGATAGCAATATTTTCATGATGCTTTCATTAAAATTAGTTTAGAGGATCGATTTTATGCAGATGGATAAAGAAAAAGAATCTAAATCTTTGAATGCTGGTGAATCTGTCGAGGTAGAAAAATCTACTACCAGTAGTAATCAAAGTGGTACGGTTAATGCTTCAATTCCAGTATCAAGTGAGGCACCTAAAAAATCAAACAAAGGTTGCTTGATTGTGGGTGGTATTGGTTGTGGCTTACTTTTACTTATTGGTGGGGCATTTATCGCCTTTATTGTATTATTAGCTTCTGCGAGTGGAGATTTATCGACAAGTGCCAATGAAAATGTACTTTATGAAGGATCTGAGGATAAAATTGCTGTAATAAATATTGAAGGGGTTATTGGAATGGATGATTCAAGCTCACTGTTTTCTTCTAGTGGTGTTACTCCTGACCGAGTAGAAAGCGAACTAAATATGGCTCTTGAAGATGATAGTGTGAAAGCAATTATTTTGAATATGAATACTCCTGGCGGTGAAGTTGTTGCAAGTGACTTGATCTACAGAGCTGTTTCAGAAGCATCAGAAAAGAAACCTGTAATTACATGGATTTCGAGTATGGGTGCATCTGGTGGTTATTATATAGCAGCAGGATCTGACAAAATTGTTGCTCATCCCGCTTCCTTGACAGGAAGTATTGGTGTAATAATGGAACTTCAAAGTATGGATGGATTATACGATAAGCTTGGAATAGAGAGTAAGGTTTATACTTCTGGTAATTTTAAAGATTCAAACGTTGTGTTTAATCAGGACGATAAAGCTGCTGAAGGTGATGAAATCTTTCAAGAGATTGTTGATGAATCGTATGAACAGTTTGTTAATGCTATCGTTGATGGAAGAGATATGGATCGTGATACAGTTTATGAACTTGCTGATGGACGTATTTATACTGGGACCCAGGCATATGATAATGGACTAGTAGATGAGGTTGGTACAATGGAGGATGCGATTGCTGTTGCAGAAGATCTTGCAGGAAGTGATGGTATGACTGTTTTTGAGTATACGTATAGTGGTTTCTGGGGAAGTATGTATTCATATAAGGCAGCAATTTTTGACAAACTTGGTATTATCACTGATGAAGAAAGTTATGGTGTTAATCTTTACTATGTGCTTAGTGTCTAAATCATAGACCAATTATAAATGTGCGAATAACAGAGATCACATCGCAGAAGAATAAAGATAGAGTTAATATTTTTATTGATGGTGAATTTTTCTGCGGGATCTCTTTGTCCGTATTTTCAAGTTTCAATCTTTACAAAGGATATAATATTTCCTCGGATGATATTCATAAAATATTTGTTGAAGAAATTTCTGTCTTGTTGCTTAACAGGGCTGTTGAGAAAATTGCTCGCAGACCACATTCTGAAAAAGAGTTAAGATACCATCTAATACAGGTTTATCCCAGGATTTTGCAAAATATTGTCAAATCTAGGACTCTTTCTAAGAGTTCTGTTAATGTGGAGGAGTTTAAGGATAATGAGGTAAAACAAAATATTATAGAAAGAGTTATTAGCAAGCTGAAAGAGCGAAAATATCTTGATGATGAGGATTTTGCAAAGTGGTTAGTGTCAAGTAGACAGCAAAGTAGTAAAAGAGGTTGGAATGCAATTCAATTTGAACTTGGACAAAAAGGAATTTCTAATGAGATTATTGAGTCGCTAAAATCCGAAGGTACGACAGAAAATGAACTTGCTGAAGAGGTATACTTAAAGATTGCGAAAAATAAGGCCATTAAAAAACAAAAGTTAATAAGTAGGCTTCAGTATCGAGGTTTCAGTTGGGATTCAATTGATTATATTTTACAAAAATATTCTGATAAGATAGAACAATAACTAAAATCTGTTAACAATTTCCAATGAATTGGGTTGAGCCTGTGAAAATTACTGATGAGGTTGATGCTGAATTATCTGAATTTAATCCGATTTTACGTCAACTCTTGTTTAATCGGGGTTTTAGAAGGCTTTCCGAAGCAAAGTTATTTCTGAATCCTGTCATTGATCAACTTGATGATCCGCTTAATCTTTTTGATGTGAAATTAGCTGCAGAAAGTATTGAAAAAGCAATAAAAGAACAAAAAAGAATCTTTATTCATGGGGATTATGATGTTGATGGTGTATGTGCAACAGCGATTTTATGGAATTATCTTTATAATGAAAGACAAGCTAAAGTTTTGCCTTTTATTCCTACAAGAACTGATGATGGTTATGGAATTACTGAGGGGAGCATTCAAAAACTAATTAACAAAAAAGCTGAACTGGTAATAACTGTTGACTGTGGTATTCGAGATGTTGAAACGATTAATAAGTACTCGAGTACTAAAAATTCGGAGCGAAAATTGGATTTTGTTATAACTGACCATCATGAACCAGGTAAAAAACTTCCGAAAAACGTTCCGATTGTACATCCGTTGTATCCTGACAAGAACTTTTCTAATCCTTATTTGTCTGGTGCTGCTGTTGCCTGGTATCTTGTTTGTGCACTTGAAAAGTTAAGAGATCCAGATAATTTCAAATTCGAAAAAGTTTCCGGTATAGATCTTGTTGCTTTTTCTATAGTTTGCGATTTGATGCCTATTTCTGGGCAAAATCGAGTTTTAGTCAACGAGGGTATTAAGAAAGTTAACAAAAATCCTAGTATTGGATTTCGCATGTTAGCAGAGCAATCGGGTGTAACTCCAGAAGAAATTACTACGGGTACAATGGGATATATTCTTGGTCCACGAATTAATGCAGCTGGACGGATGGGTGATGCGACAGATGCCCTTCGTTTGTTTGTTACAAAAAAAGATTCTACGGCAAGAACAATTGCCATGAAGCTTGGACAGCTTAATACTGAGCGGCAAAAAATTACAGAGGAGATTTTTAATGAATCGAGAGCTCTTGTTGAGCGTGATGGTCTTGGCAAGCATCTATATTTTGCATGTGGCAATGATTGGCCAGAAGGGATAATTGGGATTGTTGCTGGAAAATTGCAGGAACAATATAATCGTCCTGTTATTGTTGCAACAAATACAGGCAAAGAGGTGAAAGGTTCAGCAAGAAGTATCAATGGATTTAGTATTATCAATGCAATTGAAGAGAATAGTGAATTCCTTGATCGTTATGGAGGTCATAATCAAGCAGCAGGGTTTACTTTGTCTGAGAAAAATCTGGAAATATTTAAGACTAAATTACAAGCTTATGCAGAAAAAGAACTTACAGAAGAAAACTTTGTAAAAGAGATTTCTGCTGATGTGATTGTTGATGTAGGAGATCTTGAGTGGGAAATTCTTGATGTTTGTGAAATGTTAAAACCTTTTGGTTATGGAAATCGTAAACCAGTATTCTGGATTAATGATGCAGTGATAATTAGTTCTAAGCTTCTTGGCAAGGAAAATAATCATTTAAAACTACTTGTCCGGGGTCATAACTCAGGGATGCTTTCATGTATATATTTTAATGGTGGGTTTTGGTTCGATCAGTTGGTAAGTGGTGATCGAGTTGATATGGTTGGCTACCTCGAGTCAAACGAGTGGAATGGTGAAAAAAATCTACAATTTAGAGTTGAAGACATTAGGAAATTTGAAGAAGAATCATAAGGATTAGATTTTTATCTGTTTTGTATGGAGTGACATGAACTTTGTGATATAATCAATCTTAAGCGAGTGAGGACGGTGCAAGCTCACAAAATTTACGTGACATGTTAGATATTTGTTATTAGAGCTTCATAGAGGTAAAACTTTTGAAGGAATAAAGGTGGCACCACGACAAAGTCGTCCTTTTTGATAGTAATTGCTATCAAAAAAGACGACTTTTTTTTTTAATCAGGTTGCTATCTTTTATGAAAATAATTTTTAATTAAAAATTCATGAATCCAAATTTATCAAGAACTCTTACTGCACAAGCAAATGAGAAAGTTGGAGAAACTATAAAACTACAAGGATGGGTTGATACACTGCGTGATCATGGACGTGTAACTTTTGTTGATCTTCGGGATAAGTTAGGTATTATCCAATGTGTTATTACTAAAAAAGGGGATAAGCTTTCTGATGAATCAGTTATTGAAATTATTGGAAAAGTAAATAAAAGACCAGAAAACAGTGTCAATAAGGATTTAGTTACAGGAACAATTGAAATCGATGTCTCTGAATATAAAGTTCTTAATAAATGCAAAGAACTACCAATTCCTGTAAAAAGTGATGGGTATGAAATCGATGAAGAATTAAGGTTGAAATATCGATATCTGGATTTACGAAGAGAACGAATGCACAATATTCTCGTTATGAGGTCAAATTTTGTTAGATCATTAAGAGAAGGTTTTTTTGAACAGGATTTTACAGAAGTAGAGACCCCACTTCTGTCTATGGGAACATCTGAGGGAGCTCGAAATTTCCTTGTCCCATCAAGGATGGCTCCCGGCAAATTTTATGCCTTGCCTCAAAGCCCGCAACAATACAAACAACTACTTATGACTGCTGGTGTAGATAGATATTTTCAGTTAGCCAGATGTATTCGAGATGAAGATTTGAAGTTTGATCGAGGATTCGAATTTACACAACTTGATTTAGAAATGAGTTTTGTTAATGAATCTGAGGTTATGAGTGCTGTTGAAAATTCTGTCAAAGCGGCTGTAAAAGCTGTTGGATCTAAATTGAAAGAAGATCCATTCCCTGTAATTCCTTATGATGAAGCGATAAAAAAATATGGTGCAGATAAGTTTGATCTAAGAACAGAAGAGGAGAAAAAAGCTAATGTACTTGCATTTGCTTGGGTTGTGAAGTTTCCTTTTTTCAAGAAAGTTGACCGAAAGGACGCAAGTGAAGTTGAAGAAAGTAGAAGTGGCTGGGTATTTACTCATAACCCATTTAGCAAACCAGTTGATGAGCATATAGAATGGCACTTAAAAGGTGAAAATATTGATAAAATAATGACAACTCAGTATGACCTTGTTTGTAATGGTCTTGAAGTAGGTGGTGGAAGTATCCGTGCGCATGATCCTGAAGTATTGAAAGCGACTTACAAGATAATGGGATATTCTGAGGAAGATATGATGAAAGCTATCGGACATATGGTAAAGGCCTTTGAACTCGGAACCCCACCTCATGGAGGATTAGCTCTGGGTGTTGATAGAATTATCATGCTTCTTGCAAATGAGCAATCTCTAAAAGAAACAATTGCCTTTCCAATGACAAGACGTGGTAGAACATCTGTTATGGATGCACCATCTATTGCAAATCCCGACCACCTAAAAGAATTAGGATTGGCTGTTAATATAGGTGAGGAAAGTGATGTGATTTTTGTCAGATTGAAAAGATTGCTTGATTCTGAGGATGTTAAATATGAAGTAATCGAACATCGATCTGTAAAAACTTCGGAAGAGGCGGCTGAAGTGCGAAATACCCCTATGGATATTGCACCAAAAGCGATGATTTTGACCAAACCTGATGGAGGCCTTGTTATGGTCTGTATACCTGCGGATAAGAAGCTTGATATGAAAAAAGCTTCTGCTGTTGTAGGCGAAAAGCTTAAGTTTGCTGACCCTGAGTTTGTTGAGTCAGAGCTTGGGGTAAAAGTTGGAGCTGTTCCACCTTTTGGAAAATTGTTCGAGATTGAGACATATATTGATAAATCTTTCTGGGAAAAGGAAAAGGTAGCGTTTAATGCTGGTAGACGTGATAGATCAATAATCATGAAGGCGTCGGATTTAATAAAGATCGCAGAGCCAAATCCGGTATCCAAGGATTCTGATTTTAAACAGTAATGTTGTTGGGTTCGGATATTGTTTTATGGTGGCAAGTTTTGTTTAACAAAACTTGCCACCATAATTTGACTCCATTAACCAGCCAGATCCTTTTGAATTTTACCGAAACATTGTTATGGTAAGATTATTATCTTTATTAGCCATATCCTTTCATTTTTATTAATATATACACTAGTTATTTATTAAATATTACTTAATGCCAGCTGACGGAGGATTTAATAGACAAAGTAAAAAAGACCTTATTAGTCGTATTAAGGCTAATATTGAAGATGATGGGGCAGATCAGAAATCGACAAAGACCGCGTCTTCATTTAGTGCAGATGAAACAAACTTAGCTGAAAGTCAAGATTCTCATGATATAAAGGATAATCTAGATGGTGATATGGACCGTAGTTGGAGTGATCCTGAAGTTAGTGCTGATATTGAAACGGCTTCCATTAAAACTCTTCAAAAATCAGTTATTAAAACAAATATCAAAACAAATAAAAAAACAATTGCTAAAACAAATCTTAAAACGAAAAGTAATCAAACACCTATAGATAAAGAAGAAAATGCGTTGATGAATAATCAGGAAATAAGTTCTGGGACTGAAACCATTAATGATAAATCAAAAAATACTAGTTTAAGAGGAATTATCTGGAGTTTATTGTTATTTATAATATTTTTAGGATTAGCTATTCTCTCCTATCTATATTTTGAGAACATACCTTCCAGAGAATACATTGGACCGCTGACACCACCAGTAGAACCTTTGTTGGTAGATGAGGGTATTCTTCCAGATTTTCACCCACGTTGCGAAAATGTTGGCACAGATACCCCAGAGGTTAATGCTCAAAGCTATTTTGTTTTTTATGCTGATAATTTTGATGTAATAGCATCGAAAAACGAAAACGAAAAGGTCTCGTTTGCAAGTATTGTTAAGCTTTTGAGTTCTCTTGTAGCACTTGAGTACTATCATGACATGGATCAGGAACTTGCTCTTCTTGAGCCTGTAGACGCCCAAGGCAGTGGTCTAGATATTGAGATTGGTGAAACACTCTCTGTTAGAGAATTGTTGTCTGCAGCGCTTGTAGGCTCGAGAAATGATGCAATGTACGTTCTTGCTCAGAATTATCCTGGAGGTGTGAATTCTTTTGTTGAAGCTATGAATAAGAAGGCCAGGGATCTTGGTATGAAAGATACTTTGATTGAAAACCCTATTGGCTTTGATAACGATAAGCAGTATTCAAGTCTCAGGGATATTGCAGTATTGTCTGTTACTGCTATGAAAAACAGTTTCATTTCTGAGACTGTATCTAAAGCATCTGTTATAGTGACAACTTCATATGGTCGTGAAGAGGTTGTTGATTCTACGAATTATCTGTTGTGGGAGGTCGATGGAGTGATTGGTTTGAAATCTGGTTATACTGAAAATGCTGGTTTGTGTTTAGTTACCTATGTTGATGATAATCCTGATTTTATAACGATTGTTTTGAATTCGGAGGATAGATATGAGGAATCGAAAACATTAATAAACTGGGTAAGAGAAAACTATCGTTGTGAGTAAGTTTATACTTTTGACAAATGGTGTTTCTTCTTGAATTCCTATCAGAATTTTGGCTTAAAAAGAATATTTTTAGTATCTTAGGGATTTTGTGTCTCTTCTTCGACTGGTGCGATTCCAGCATCTTCTGGAATTGAATCATAGTCTATTGCCGGAACATAATAATAAAAATCAGCAAACTCTCCTGTATCAAGTTCTGCTTCACCTTTAATTACGTATATTGGCTGAAGATAATATTGTTTTTCTTTTGTATCATAATAGTCAAGACTGACATCAAGTATAAGCATATCTGTTACAACCTTATTTTCGTGAGGGGCAATATGATCACCGTTTTTTACAACTAAGTTAACAAGTGCTGCCTCTCCATCCTGGACTTTTTTAACAGCTTCATCTGGACTGATTAATTTATAGGTACCACAAGGTTGATCAGCAAGATACCAATTAACATAGTTTATTCCGAGAATTTGATAATCAGAATTATATTCTCCCATTTGACCGCCTATGTAAACTGAAATATTTCCGAATATTGGACTATCATTAAGTATGTCTGTTGTATACTTTTTAACATCTGTTGAACCTTGATCAGTTGTTGTTTGATCGTCTTCTAGTTCGTTTTGGATTGATGATCCGATTTGTTCTGTTTGCGCAAGTGTCGGGTCTATTGTAATAAGGTCTTTTTTTCGAAAGAAATCAACCCTTATCATTTGGGCTTCTGAGATTGATGTTGCTTCACGCATTTGACCATCTGCAGTTAGTTTGATTAAGTATGCCTTTTGATATCCATCATAATAATCTCGTGTTAATAGGCTTCTACTCTGCAGGTAAGTTGTGGCAATTTCTATTGCACGCTCCGTGCTTGATGGTAATGTTTTTGAGTTAAGTTCTACATTTGGATTGGAAAAATCTGTTTTTAGGTCGAAATTTAAGTTTCCAGTCTCAACGACTAGTGTTTTGGCTGTATCAGTATCAGTCCATTGATATTCTGTAGTTGTTGGTCTTGTGTAAGCTTCCATGTCGAAATTGAGGTTTTGAGCGATTATTTGGGATTCTTGGAGTGCGGATAGACTTGCTCCCGGGTGGGCGTATTCAAATACATTAACGACTGTTGGTAAGTCAGGTATTGCTCCTGATGTTGTCTCGATTGATATAGTTGTGTCTGACTTGGATACTGGTAACGAGTCAATTGTGATCGTGTCTAATGGTCCACACATGTAATCTGGTGTTATGTAGTTATCTGGTAGATCTGAATTCGGAACAAGCGTACGATAAACAATCCATACCAGGGTAATTGCAAGAAACGGTATGCCTATAAAATAAACAGATTTTTTTGTGAATGCCGCAGCTTCTGTTAAAGTCATGATATAATAATATCAGTTGTGAAATGTAGCAACAATACTAATTTTTTATATGTTATCGGTTTGTTGCTGTTCACTTTTTGATCTAAACTTCTGCCTATTATACAAGTAATTGATGGTGTTGTGTCATTTTAATTTTTTTTTCGATTTAAATGGATAAAAAAACTTCTATGGAATCTCGAGGTGTACGTGTTCGAGCTGCTCCAAGTCCGACAGGGAGAGTTCATACCGGGAATCTTCGAACTTTTTTAAATAACTATCTTATGGCTCGTCATAATGATGGAGTAAATATTCTTCGGATAGAAGATACTGACCGTAAGCGTTATGTTGAAGGTGGTACTGAGGCTATTATTGAGACTTTAAAACTATATGGTATAACTTTTAATGAAGGTCCTGTACAAGGAGGTGAGTATGGTCCTTATGTTCAATCTCAACGGCTTGATATTTATCAGAAGCATGCTAATGAGCTTGTTGAAAAAGGTGCTGCATATTATTGTTTTTGTCCAGAGGAAAGACTTGAAAAGCTTCGTCAGAGCCAGATAGAAAATCACCAGAAGCCAATGTACGATAGGCACTGTCGTGATTTATCTGCAGATGATGTTAAAAAGAAAATTGAAGCTGGTGAGAAATATGTTGTTAGGATGAAATTTCCTTTATCTGATTCTATTGTTTTTGAAGATGTGATTTATGGAAAAATCCGAGTAAATAACAAAGAAATTGATGACATGATTTTGTTGAAATCTGATGGTTTTCCTACCTATCATTTTGGATCGGTTGTTGATGATCATTATATGGGTATAACACACGTTTTTCGTGGTCGAGAATATTTGACTCAGACGACACGGGATGTTTTTCTGTATGAATCTCTTGGTTGGATACCTCCAAAGTGGGTCCATACTCCACATCTTCTTAATCCAGATGGTAAAGGGAAACTCAGTAAGAGAAAAGGAGCAATGCCTGGTGTCGCTTATCTGAGGAAAGGCTATCTTCCTGAAGCTGTACTTAACTATCTTGTATTATGTGGCTGGGCTCCAAAACCCGAGGATGCAAGGGAGGATGAATTCTATACTCTTGAAGATATGATCAAATTATTTGATGTGACAAGGATGAAGAAGAGTAATGCAAAATTTGATCAAAACAAGCTTGATCACTTTAATGGGTTGCATATAAGAAGATTAGGCATTGATGTACTTGCTGAAAAAGTTGTATTTTGGGCAAAAAATTATGTTCTTGCAGAGTTTATCGCTGATAAGTTTGATGAACACGAAGCTTGGGAAGACGAGCTTAAAGACTCAATAACAAGACTTCTTCCGCTATGGGAATCTGATTTCGATTATTTTAAAAAAGCATTAAACCTTGTCTATGAAAGGCTTGTCTACCTTGCTGAACTTCCTGGTGCAATAGATTTCTTTTATGATGATAAGTTGAATTATATAAAAGAAGATTTTGATAAGTTTGGAGAAGGTGATAAGGTTAAAATTTTATCTGGGCTTTGGGATAAACTGAAGCCTGTTTTAGAGCAAGGTTGGCAGCATGAGACATGGGAAAATGCTGTTAGAGGCTATGCTGATGAATGTGGTTGGAAGCATGGACATATGTTTATGACGTTGCGTGTTGCAATTACTGGAAGATATCAAAGCCCTCCATTGTTTGAGTGTATGGAAGTTCTTGGTATTAAGAAATGCGAAAAGTTTGTGAACGATGCAATTGAATTTTTGAAAAATTGATAGCGCACTAAATAACTGATTTATAGTAAGTCGTAATAATTTGTAAATACTTGCTTGTTATTTGCCGTTATCTTCCCACTTGAAGGTTCGTACTGATATTACGATGAGTACGACTAACCAAATTGATAAGGCTATCAATGTAGTTCTCACACTTGCATCACCAAGTCCGTAACCTTTAACCATCACATCTTTCAAGCTGTCTGAAAGGTATGTTAATGGTGAATATGCTGTAATGTCGTATAGCCAGCCTGGTAGCACGCTTCTATCAAAGTAAACACCACCTGTAAACATCATAATCATTTGGAATGGCATTACCATCGATCTTGCAGCTTCGGATGTTTTTGCAATTCCAGATACTAAAAATCCCATGGATAAGAATACCAAACATCCAAGTATTGAAAGAATTGCAACTAATGGCACGCTTCCAACAATTTTGATTTTAAATACAATCCAGGAAACAATTAGTAAAATTGCAACCTGCATCATAGCAATAACAGTTCGGCTTACTACATTCGATACGAGGAATGTAGTCTTATCAAGTGGTGTAGCAAAGATTCTTTTTAATATGCCTTTTTCTCTGTTGCCAACGATTGTACCAATTACTGTGAATAAACTTCCTTGCATGAGAGTCATTGCAATAACTCCTGGGACGACATAGTCGATATTTCTAAGATTGTTGGTGTTTACTGTTTCTTGTTGGGTTACAACGGGATTTTGTATTTGCTGTTGGGCAAGGGACATCTCAAGTAAAATCTTTTCTGAAACCATTGTTACGATAAATCCATAATTCTCATTTTGTTTGCCAGTATAGCTTTTAACTTCAAGTTGGCCGTTATCTTTTTTGGTGAATTCGAGAACTGTTATTCTGTTGTCATTCTCCAACTCGTTCATTTCATGTTCTTTTGAACCTGTGTGAAATTTGTAATTCTGATCTTCTTTTAAAATATCTTCAAGTGATTCAGCATACATTTTTGTGGTGTCATCGTACACAAGTCCGATATTCATTGTTCCCATGTTTCCGAAATCAAGTAGACCAAAGATTCCAATAATCATGAATGGAAAAAATAGCGACCAAAAGATTGCACCACGGTCACGGATGTACATCAATATATTTGCTTTTGTAAGTTTCCAAAATACACTTAATTCACTCATTTTTTATAATTTGTTAATTACTTTTTGTAAATTATTTAGTTCGTTTTTATGATTCTGTTCTAATCTCTAAGTTTTTTCCCCGTAAGGTCAAGAAATACATCTTCTAATGTTGCTTCGAATTTTCTTTTTCTTGGCTTAAAGCCTTTACTTAATAGATTTTTAATTAAATTTGCTGGTGTATCAATTGTTATAATCTTGCCATCATCCATTATTGCTACTCGGTCACATAATTGTTCAGCTTCATCCATGTAATGGGTTGTAAGAACAATTGTTTTTTTATCTGTATTTCGAATCTCTTCAATCAAGTCCCAAAGGGATCTTCTTGCTTGAGGGTCAAGACCAGTTGTCGGTTCGTCAAGGAATAAAACTTTTGGATCATTTACCAATGACGAAGCTATGGACATCCTTTGTTGTTGACCTCCTGATAACTGTTTTACGTATGATTTTTCTTTACCTTCCAGATTAACCTTGTCAATTAAGTCCTTTGCATCGATCTTCCTCTTGTAGAAAGTACCGAAAAGATCTAAAAGCTCAGTAATATTCAAATATTCAAAATAGGCAGAAGACTGAAGTTGTATTCCAACTATTTTTTTTACGGCTTCGGGTTTTTGTGCAACATTTATACCGTCTATTTCAACAATACCTTCATCAATTTGCTTAAGGCCTTCAATCATTTCAAGAGTGGTTGTTTTACCAGCTCCGTTAGGTCCAAGGATTCCAAAAATCTCATTTTCATATACTTCAAATGACACACCGTCCACAGCTTTTAAGTCGCCGTATGTTTTTCTTAGATCTTGTACTGTAATTATTGACTTATTTGCCATAAATATTGAATTTTGTATATAAAAATCGGCAATCAACAGGACATAATAATGAAATTTAAAATTTTTTGCAAGTTTTAAAAATTATGCGAATTTAATTGGCTCATTATTAGTAATTAGTGAGTTGCATTCGAGGCAAATTGATGTATGAGATAATTTATTATTTTGTGGTACAATTCTGTTGATTTATTGTATTTGCTGCTAAAATTACTTTTAGTTGATAGATGTTCTAAGCTTTTTTAAAATTTACTTATTGAACTGCGGGATCGTCTAATGGTAGGACGGGCGCCTCTGAAGCGCCTAGTCCAGGTTCGAATCCTGGTCCCGCAATGGTTTACCATTATAAAAATTCTCAAAACCTCTTAAATTCAACACATTTCAATTTTTCGCTTTAGGAATTTGGCATCATGAAATCCTAACGTTTGGCAATACCTTGGGAATACGTAGTGTTGTATTCCTAAGGTACTTGTTAGATTCTGTTGAGAACCAGAAACAGGTTCGCAACTGGAGACCCAAGAATTCGAGCAAAGCGAGAATGATTGGGTGTCGACAGGAGTGCTGAGTACTTTGAGTTTTACGAACAAAGTGAGTAAGTAACGAAAAGAGACGTAGTGCAGAGCTGTGTCCCACGAGTCGAGCATTAGCAAAGACGAGTGGCTGACACGATACATACTTGAAGCGAATGAAATGAGCGGAAAGTGAATCCAGCTTCCGCAAGTGGAGATATACCCATTAGCAACTTCAACATTCTCGGCATTTTTTCCCTATTTTTCTAACCCTATGGTCTCAATGTTCCAGCAAATACCTGCCATGCAAGTAAAGACTTTGCTACCAAGCTTAATATAATATATACCTTTTCTCCATACAGATAATCTTTCCAAGGTCCAATTTTCTTATATTGCAAAAACATATTTACAGCAAAACTATTAAAGAACAAAAAGATAGACACGTAAATCCAATAAACGAAATCTGGAATATTTCCTCCTCCATATTGACTTGCCCCATAAACATAAATTCCGTAAACAATCCATGGGACAATTCCTGCTATACAGCCGAGTATAAAAGTTAACCAATTCAGCTTTGATTTCCCTTGATTTTCTTTTTCCATTGCAAGTCCTAATAGATTCATAAGTGCGTCAAGTGTAAAAATCATAATAAGACTTGATAAATCATAGATCCCAGATAGTAAGCTTATTGCTATCATCATGACACTTGCACTAAGTGAATATTCGAACCATCTAACTTTGTTAATCCCGAGTTTTAGATCTGATTCGTATTTACTCATATAAATAGTTCCAATGAAAAAGTGAGCAACAGAGCTTAACAGAAAAAAGATAACAACAAACCAAGCCAAATTTACTGAAAATACTTCTTTAGTTGCAGGTAATAATTTTGCAGCGATTTGATCATATTCTAGATAATTAATGGTTATTGGAACGATGCCTTTATCAGGATCACTTATGAAATAGACTGCAAGAGCTTGTAGCAAATGTAATGCCCCCATAAATATATTGAATCTATTTAATCCTTTGAATTGTTTTTCCATAGATTTATTAATTATTAATTAAAATATTCAAAATCTTTGACGTGAATTTGGCTAGACTTCAAAGATATCTATATTTGAATTATCTCAATAATATCATCTTTCGTAAAATACTTATTGTTCGTCGTGAGAATGGGATATGTATGTTGCTCGGTGGTGGGATAAAGAGGTTGAAACTTGTCTGATAAGCTGTTCCAGTATTTTTGATGAATCCAGAATCTTCTTTTCCTGCTCTCTAAATAATTCCTTTGTCTTACATTCTTCGAAGTTATCCCACATTGTATAAGCGTAACTAATTGGCATAAAGGTTAGAAGTTCCAATTCTATGCTGTTTAATGGAAAATGTTTCAAGTATTCATCAAGAAATTTTGAAAGATGTTTCATGTTATTTTTCTTGATGAAAAACCATGTGATTATCCATGCAATTTCATCTGCAAAATATCCTGTTGCTGCGATATTCCAGTCAATAAATATATAATTATTATTTATTTTGAAGATATTTCCTTCGCTTAAATCATTTAAAAGCATTGTCTTACCAAGTTTGGGTCTTAATTTTTTATATCTTGAAATGTTGTCTTTCTTTATTTTTATTAGTTTTGCGAGGTATTTTCGTTTGGATTTTTTTACGAATTTTTCCAGGTATTTTAATTTTCTAGTCTCTTCCGAAATTGGATCGTAATACCAGTAGTGCTTATTATTGTATTTATGAGAGATTTTATGTAGGTTTCCGATATATTTTGCATATTCCCTTGCTTCTGATGGTTTGGATAAGTTTGGACTGTATAAATTATCAATATATTCAAATAAAGCAGAGTACCTATTTCTATAATCCTTAATCGTTGTGTATAAATTGCCTGTGCATGGTTTTATTATTTTGGGTGAGAGAATGTCGTGATTTTGTAAATATTGAATATAATTAATCTGGCTTTCAAATCGGCGTTTTGACATTTTTCTGTTTAGAGAAACTTTTAAAACATACTTGTGCCTGTGGGTTGTTACTTTGTATATCATGTCTGTATGACCATGAAGGTTTTCTAATTTGAACCAATCAAGCCCATACTCGTTTTTTAATAATTGTTTTATTGGATTTATTGATATCATTTAACTATTTATTATATATGTTTTGTTAGGTTTAGGGGTGGAGATATTATCTCTGTCTTTCAATCTTTAATAGTTCAGTAATTTGCGATTTTTACATCATCGCTTGTCCATATTGTGAGCGAGTATTCCCTGTTACTTAAGATCTTATTGCCTTCTTACGGCTTTTGAGTAATATTATATTGTGTATTTATGTTGTCTTGATTATGTAAATTTACATTCATCTTAATATCAATGAATCTCAACAAAGCTTGGCATCTTAAAAACAAAATGCCCAAAAACCCCACGATAGAACAAAGAATAAAATGGCACCAAGAGCATGCTAAAAATTGTTCGTGTCGTGGTATTCCAGAAAAGCTTTTAGCAGAGATGAGGAAGAGAGGCATTGTTAAATAACTAATTTTGGTTGAAAATTCCTAACGATTATTATGAAAAAAATACTTGTGTGTTACTATTCAAAATCTGGCAATAATAAATATCTTGCAAATAAAATAGCTAAAGATCTGAAATGTGATGTTGAAGAAATTAATCCTGTTCCTAAAGGTCTTATTCCTCTTCTTTTGATGTCTTTTTTCAAACTTGGTGCTGGCATACGATCTATGAATCATAATCCAGCTGACTATGATCTGGTTATTTTATGCAGTCCAATTTGGACAGGTCAATTAATTTCTCCAGTTATTGGATTTATAAAAAAATTTAAAAATGATATCAAAAAGTTGGCATTTATTACTATGTGTGGGGGAGGCGATGAAGACAAAGATACGGAGTATGGGTATAAATCCGTATTTAATAGGGTTAAGAATCTTGTTGGTGATAAATTAGTCTTAACAAAGGCATTATCTATAAAACTTCTTGAGAAAAATGGTAAAAAGTTCACTGATGAAGAATTAATGAAGCTCAAGATCACTGATGGTATATTCAAAGGTGAGATCAAGAAACGATATGATGATGTTATCAAGGAAATAATGAAAATATAGCTTTGTTATTTTGAGTCTTTTTTCTAGATATTTGTAATCTTTATTATTAATCTTGCTTGTCCTGGGAGACTGTTGCCGCTCCGTATTTCTGTACCATTATTCTTATTATGTCGTTTATTAATTTTATTCTATAAGTTGAAGCAGTTGTAGGATCTTGATTAAAGCTCGAAAAGCTTGGATATGCTTTGCTGTAGTTAGCTTCTTCTTTGATGAATTGTAATAAGTCGATGTCTATTCTTAATTTCTGTTTAATCACTCGAACAGCATTAGTAATCCATGCATATACAGGATTACTACATTCTCCTGTTGCGTTGTTATATCTTAATAAATCACCATTTGTTGGTTTATATCCGCTCATTGAAGCTGATGTAATCGATAATTTTTTCACTTCGTCAATATCTCCTCCGTATAGTGAAACGTATACGTCTGCTATAAGATTGCATAGTTCTAGAGTTGAAACCCAATTTAGTCTTTGATCTAGAGGATTAGGTTCTTGTTTCGGATTTGTAATGTACTGCAAGATATTTGCAAGAACAGGATTCATATCTGTTAGATCTATGGCGTCGTTAAAAAAAGCACTGACTGCAGAAGAGCCTTCTTGCCTAATAGCCCTAACTACTTGTTCTATTCTCTTGTGTAAAGTCATTGATTTGGCAGATTGTGGTATCTGTGCAGCATCGATTACGTACGGATAACCAAATGTTGCTACTAACGCATTATTACCAAGAATTTGTTGTGCTTGTTGTATACCAACTGCTTTAGTTCTTGCATAATAATTCGCATTTAGAATTGTGCCAATTGATGCCATTGTTGTTTGTGGCAGTACAAGTTTGATTTGCCTGCCGTAGATTTCCCTTGCTTTCTTTATTGCGTTTGCTAGCCTGACAACAAAATTAATATTTATCTCACTTACAGGGTCTGTCCCATGAATACCTGCAATGGTAAGTTCTTCTTGATATTTATTTATAAATGAAGCTAATGCTATGCTTGCTGGAACATCTGTCCATGCAGCTGTTAATATAACGGCCTGTGCATTCGATCCTAGTAACCATTCAACGATTTGATCTTCAGATAGTTTTGTTAGATCTATTCTCATGTTTATGCCATCTGCATCTAAAGCTTGATATCTGGATGCAGATTCTGTTACAAAACCATTTTTCCAAAGTTCTTGTTCGATGAGTGAACCAAGAAGCCCATTTGATCCTCCAGCTAATACAATATTTCTGGTATTTTCCTCCTCTTTCCTTTCTTCTAGCTTTGCCCTGTTTAATAGCCATCTTTGATATAAAAGCCAGTTAAACGTTGTTCCAGCTTCAGTTTTATTACCACTATTTGCAATGACTCTAGTTGGATCAAGCCTTCCTTCCATTGCCCTGATTGCTGTTTGAGGTGAATAATTTCCTTTTGCTATACTTGGAGGTAGTTCGCTATATCCGAGTGTTGGAAAGTTTACCAGTGTTGCATATTCTTTACCATCAGGAGCCTCTCTAAAGCATGCAATTGTGTGGGCGATTCCTGGAGGTATTACAAGTGCAAGCTGATTTTCCTGACTTGCATCAAAAGAAAGACAGACTCTTGTACCGTAGCTTGGTGACACTTGCCTCATATCAACAAGCACTATTTCCCATGCACCTTCTGTAAACACAAATCTATCAGTCTGGGCGGTATGAATATGAATTCCAGCTTTTCCTTTTGAATAACCTATGTCCCGACCTTGGTGTATTTTAGTTCTTGATGTGTATGAACTTGTTACTGGGCTGTTCTCTGCATCAAATAAATCCGATAATGATGTTGGTATTGTATTCTCATCAATGACCTGTGCTAGTCTGTCATGTGGTTCTTGTTTGAGCAAAGTTAAGTCTCCTCTTTCATCTCTAAAATGTCCGCCTTGCGCTCCTTGTGCTGCAGCCTCTTCTCTTGCAGCTTCAAGTTTTTTTATATCAATAAAGGCTCCGGTTCTAACTAAGACTCCTTGTATTCTTTGTGCTAAATGTTCTGGATTAGTAGTGTGTTCTTCATTAAAATCCTGTTGAGGTAGGATTTTGGATCTATCAATTTCTATATCGTTATAAAACAATTCCTCTGGTGCATTAGGATTTTGTCCTGTTTCTACAGCATCATAAATTTCGCGTAATGTTTCACTAGGTACTGCAAGGTTTTCTCTAAGGGGTGTTTTAATCTTTGGGCCAAGGTCTTTATCTTCTGCCATGATTCTATATTCCTGATATTTTATATAGAAATTTGTATTTTTTGATTTTGCTTGACCAAATAGTACATTAAAATACATTATGGGTCAATGGTTTGTCTCGATATTGAGAAATTATAAATTTTGAGGTTAATTTATCATTAATACATTTATACAACTTTTGTTTCGTTTTGGGAGGGGCTTAGAATATCCTTTTAAAATCAATTCCATCTGCATCATGAACCATGCCACGTCTTTCTAAATCTTTTTCATTATTCATTGCAAAATTCTTATACGCTAGAACCTTTTTTCTTCTGGATTCTAAATCCAGAGTGTTGTTTATCCCTGGTCCTGCAATGCAACCTCCGTTGCAGCTTAGGCAATCTAGAAACAGATAGTCTTTGTAAAATCCATCTTTAAATTCATTGAATACTGGCATGAGATTTGCAATTCCGTCCATGACTAATATTTGATTTCCATCAAGAACTTTTTCATGATGTAGTGTGTCAGAAAGTCCTCCTGATACAGGATAAATTTTGGTGTAATCGTTATAAAATTTGTTAAAACTCTTTTTGTGCACGGTTTTTATATCAATGGGATTTTTATCAAAATACTCGGATAGTTCCTTAAATGTAATTGCAAGATCAATTCCTCCAATTTCTGCGGCTTCATTTTTCTTGGTAATACATGGTCCAACAAAGACTTGATTGCATTTTGGGTACAGCTTTTTGCAAATTAATGACATAGCTCCCATTGGCGAATGAACCGGGACTAAGTTTGGAAGTATAAATGCCGATTTGATGTTTTCATTCCCCGGTCAGACCGAGCAAGATTTAAAAAATGATCTGGAAAAAATTTCTAAAATGAATGTTAATCAGGTGACCGTTTATCCATTGTTTACTTTTCCGTATTCATCAATTGGTGAGTATTTAAAAATTAAAAAAGTTAAAATGCCAGGCTTTTCTAAAAGGTATCGATTTTACAATATAATTTATGATTTTTTCCAAAAAAACAAATATGAGATGACCTCAGTTTGGAGCTTTAATAAAAATTCAGGAAATTTAAAATATTCTTCAGTTACTAGAGACAAATACTTAGGTATTGGAGCTGGTGCTGCGTCAAGGTTTGATAATATTTTTTACTTTAATACTTTTTCGGTTCGTGATTATGAAAAAAGGTTAATGAATAACAGATTACCAATTGCAATTGATATGCCAATATTAAAAAGTTTATCTGATTGGTATTGGTTTTATTGGAGGCTCTATGAAACAAAGTTTACATTAAGTGAGTATGAAAATATTAAAACCTGGAAGATAGATCTCCTTCTTAAAATTTTCCTTTTATTAAAACTCTGTGAAAAAGTTAATGGAACAATTCAACTTACTCGTCGAGGGGCGTTTTGGCTTCATTTGGCTCAAAACTATTTCGTACTAAACTATATAAATAATGTATGGACCGTAATGAAGAAAGAGCCCTTCCCAGATTTTATTAGAATATAATGAAGATTTTATTAAATGTGTGTGCTTTTGTCCTGTTGAATTTCTGTTAAATTGTTAGTAATATAGCAAGCTTTCGGTTTTTAAGTTAAAATGTTTCTGTCAAAGCTAAATTAGATAATAATTATAAAATTATGAATATTCCCTTTACTGATAATTATCAAGATCTATCAACTGATTCTGGTTACCAATTCAAGTTTATCTGCGAGAAATGTGGTAATGGCTATATGAGCAGTTTTAAGAAATCCGCAACAGGAGCTATCTCCGGGGCATTGAATATTGTTGGTAATTTATTTGGAGGTGCAGCATCAGATGTATCTGCAACTTCAGATGATATTCACAGAATGGCTGCTGGACCTCAGCATGATAAAGCTCTTCAGGATGCAGTAGAGGAGATCGCACCAAAATTTGCACAGTGTAAAAGATGTGGTACCTGGGTCTGTAAGGAAGTATGTTGGAACGAGGAGCGTGGACTTTGCAAAGGGTGTGCTCCTCAGCTTGGTGAAGAAATGGCAGCTGCCCAAGCTCAACATTCCCAGGAAGAGGCTTTTGCTCATGCAAGAATGTCTGAAGAAGAAAAACATCTTGGTGAAAAGGATTGGAATGATATGAAAAAAGCCTCTTGTCCAAAATGTAATGCATCTGTTAAGGCACACTCAAAGTTCTGTCCTGAGTGTGGGGAAAAATTGGTAACTGATGATAAATGCAAAAAATGTGGAGCAAAATTAACCGAAAATGCAAAGTTTTGCCCAGAATGTGGGGAAAAAGTATAGAAGTTTTTCACAAGTAGAAAATCTGATTTTATTGAAATAGTCTTCTTTCAGTACGCACTTTTCTTCCATCGGTTGTGGCTTCTAATTATAAGTTGAAGCTGTGTCACATAAACTGATTTGCCTTGCTAATCAATGATTTCAACCATATAGCAGTGCAACCGCATTTTCTCTAGTCTTTGATTTTCTGGTGCATAAAGTTTATCGCCAACAATCGGTAATCCAATGGATTTTAAGTGGACTCTGATTTGATGTCTGCAGCCTTTTGTAATTTTAGCTTCAATAAAAGCTTGATTATTAATTGTTTTGATAACCCTTACAAATGTTGTAGTCTCTATTGGTTTTCCTTTGAATTTATAACCTGGATTTATCACTGCTATCATTCGTTTACTGCTTTTGTGAGAGTGTGCAATGGGTATATCGATTTTGGCAAACTTTGAGCTATTTGTACCAAAAGTATCCTGTGATTGATTTTCGATCAAGTCTAGTGAAAAATCTTTAGGCCATGAACTGGGTAAATCGTCCGCTATTTTTTGCGGGTTGATAGCAAACTTATCTTTGCTCACTATTGAAATATCTGAAATTCCTTCTTTTGAGATAATAGATATCGCAAGGTAACTTTTGAGTAATTTATTGTGTTCCTGTTTCTCTTTGTAATAATCAAAAGTTGTCTGGTCTCTCGCTAATAGAATAATTCCGCTAGTGTCGTTATCTAATCGATATATAAGTCCACCTTCATTCTTTTTGTATCCATGCACTTTGTAGATTTCTGGATATTTTTCACCAATTTGTTTAACAACACAATCAGATTTTGATTCATTTTCATTTTTGTAAGTTGTTGGTAGTCCTATTGGTTTGTTAACAATTATTAGTTTTTCATTAATTTTGAGTATTTCGGCATTCATTAAAAGTTAATTATATCACTGACTGTTCCTTATAAACTTTTTTTAATAAAAATTTAGTTAAAATTGTGATAGTATCCTGTTGTAATGGATTTTTTACTTAACGCGTAGAAGTAATTTACTAATCTCAAAATTATAAAAATGTTAAAAAATTTCAAATTCAAAATTCCAGATAATTTTAAACGTCACGCTATTACAGATATTGTTGTTGTGCTACTAATTATTGTCGGAATGGTACTCTTTGGCCTTCTGTATTCTCCAGATCTTGGCTGGGAAATTGCAAAAGGCCAGGAAAAAATATCAAATGAAGACAAAATCATATCCGAAAATGTTCTAATTTACGATAAAGGGTCGTTAATGATAGAAGATTCTTCGGTTTCAATAGATTCAAAAGCTGATAATCTATTTGGTTTTTTTGTTGAAGGTGATACTAAACTTAAGATTGTTAATTCATCGATCACTAGTGAAAATTTTAGATACTTTTTCTCCCTATCTCAAAGAGACGATAAAAATCCTCAGATTGAAATAAAAAACTCTTCAATTAAAGATAATTCATGGATAACATTGAACAATCGTTCAAAACTTACCGCTTATGACAGCGAAATTGGAGAGGTGAGAGTATACGGCAATTCTATAGTTTATATTGAAGACTCGACGTTGATCCCAGCTTTTTCTTCTGATGAAAAAGAAACATTTAAAGATTTAAAATCTGGTGAAAATATTGATATGCAGCTCGAATCTGAGAGCGGATGGAAATTCGAATCAAAAAGCTCAAATATCCCTTTTTATAAAATACTTATGGCTAAAGGTAATGATGTAAATATTGTTGATTCTTCCTATGTTGTTGTCTCTTTTCTTGTGAATGGATTGTTAGCTGATGAAAAAGAGATTAATCTTTCCGAGATATTTGATTCAAACAATGGAAGCTTTGATGATTTAGGGTCGGATTTATCCTGGCAAAATTCAAACATATTGATGGCAGAGTTTTTGCTACGAGGTGACGACAGTTTAATCTTGAATGATGGCAGTATTGGTCAAATTTATATATATGATGATTCTAACTTAGGAATAAATAAATCCAAACTATATTGCGATGAATGCATAATTTCCGGTAGTGCAGAAGTGACTTTTGATGATATCAAATTTGAAATGTTTGACGGTTATTCAAACAAAATACAAGTATTCGATAATTCTATCCTGACAATAAAGAATTCAGATTTATCAAATACAACAATTGAACTTTATGGTAAAAGTAGATTGGTACTGCAGAATGTTGAATTTGATGAGTCTAACATCTTGACCTATGAAGATTCCAGAGTTGAGCATAAGACAGAGGAATAATTAAATGTCAGTGGAATAAACCAGTAAGAATAGTTTAGCCTAACTTTTTGGAAAATTTTACAAAAAGAATAATTTACATTTTACCTGCAACGATTTGCTTAACTATCTTGGCTATTTTTGTGCTATCATGTCTTAATAAACTTCGCTTAACTCTATCTTGCTTCAGTCTTCTTGTTTGTACTTTTGAGATCAAATCTTCTCTTATTATCTTAAAATCATATTTTTTCTTTAATTTGGTTAAGTCATCAATCACTTGTATTGCCATTTCTTCCTGATATTTTTTTTCAGTAGCCTTCGGTATTTTCCTGTTGTTGACGATTACGAAATCTGGAACTTTTCCAGAGTACTTGATGAGCTCTTCTACGTGTTCAGATGCGGTGTAATTTGTAGTTTGTCCATATTTCGTCATAATGTTTAGAATATAAATGAACTTTGCTTTTGTTTTGACCATGGCAGCTTTGGCTCCTGGTACAACAAAATTTGAGCAAATGCTTGAATATAGATCTCCTGGTCCTGTTATTATAATATCTGCTTCTAAAATGGCTTTTTGGGCATCGGGATTTATTTTAGTTGTCGGTTGAATCTTAAGGTCGATGATTCTTTTTGATAAATCGTGCTTTTCAATATCCGGTTCATCAATATATTTTTCTCCGACTAAAGTTGTACCGTCTTCATAATGGGCTACAAGATCGACATTTCCTTTAGATATGGGGATGATATGACCTTTTACTTGGAATAGACGTGAAGCAAACTGGATTGCTTTTTCTTCGGATCCTAGAATGTCTGTAAGGGCTATAAGAAAAAGGTTCCCAAAGTTATGTCCTTGTAAATCACCCTTTTCGAATCTATGAACCATTAAATATCTGAGAATCTTGTTATAACCATTTAGATTTGACAGGGCTACAAGGCATTGGCGAAGGTCTCCTACTGGGAGATATCCATACTGATCCCTAAGTTTACCTGTGCTTCCTCCGCTATCTGTAACTGTTACTATTGCATCAAGATCAAGTTCTGGATCATGTGTCAAAGATGATAGTACTACAAAAGTGCCGGTTCCTCCACCGATTACTAGAATTTTTTTCATTATTTGCTGATTAAAAAAAATTGACCTTGTGGCTGATGTTACTTCTTTTTTTATACTAAGTCTATACTAATATTATACTTACAATATAGGTTTTTTTGACAGTCACGTACATATTTTTTTAGTACAAGTTTTGAGTGGTATGATACAATGTATTTAAATAAATTATGAAAATTAATGTAATGTCACATATGGTATTAACTGATGATAATTTTGAAGATCAAGTATTGAATTCTGAAAAAGTTGTGCTTGTAGACTTTTGGGCTGCATGGTGTATGCCTTGCCAGATGCTTGGTCCAATTATTGAAGAACTTGCAGAAGAAATGGGAGATAAAATAGTTGTTGGTAAAATGAATGTAGATGAAAATAAAGAAACTGCGGGTAAATATAATATTATGAGTATTCCATCAGTTCTTGTTTTCAAAGGTGGTCAAGTTGTAGATCAGCTCATTGGTCTTCGCCAAAAGGATGATTATAAAAAGATTGTAGAATCTCATCTCAGTTAGACAAAACTAGATAATTTGAAATATTTCAGTAAATCGAGATTATTTGTCTGTTATTTCGAAGTATCGATAGGTAATTTTGGACCAAGTACCGGTTTGGGTTTTAAGATCATTATGTCTAGAAGGCTTTTGTATAAAGCTAACGTTTCTCTTGTACTATTATATAATTCGTATCTGTACTCTTGTCTTGATGCTGATATACCGACACTTTTTATGCCAAGACTATTGCAAAGGTAAAGTGCTCTTGGTAAATGATATCCCTGAGTTACTAATATTGCGTTGTCTACTTCGAATATCTCGTTTGCTCTGTAGCATGTGTCATATGTTCTTCTTCCTGCATAGTCCTTAATGATGTCTTCTTCTGGAATTCCAAGTTCTACTAAAAAATCAAACATAGCTTGCGGCTCATTATAATGCTCGAACCGATTGTCTCCTGAAACTAGGATTTTCTTTGCTTTGCCTTGTGTGTAAACATCAACGGCAGTTAATAATCTGTCTTTAAGCATATCTGAAGGTACTCCTTCTGAATTTATGCCAGCACCGAAAACTATTGCCACATCTTTTTGGGGCAGATCATTGATGTTGCTGTATATTTGTGATTTTTCTGAAAAATATATAAAAGCTGGTGACATAAAGAAGATCATTGCTATGATGATGAGTGTTATTGTTATGCCTTTTCTGATTAATCTTTTATTCATTACTTAATTGTTAAAATTACAACTTCCGGAGGATTTGCAAGTCTTGCTCTTACACCTATGTTTCCTATACCTGACGTTATAAACATTCGTATTCCGTTATAGTTTTGTTCGTGTTTGTCATAACGATCTGGTAGTTCGGTTGGAAGTCCTTGTGGTGCGATGGATCCAATTATTGGCAGTCGCATTTCTCCACCATGGGTGTGTCCTGATACCACAAGATCAACTTTATTCTTCAGGTCTTTGTCTTTATTGAGTTCTATAACACAATCAGGATTGTGGCACATGAGAATCATCGTGTTTTCTTCTTCAATATCATTAATGAATGAATAATCTTGTTTTTCTGTCCAAACATCAAGAATTCCCCCTATCTTTATCCCATTTTCGATTGTAATGTATTCGTTTTTCAGCGGAATAATGTCCAATGAGATGAGTTTTTCTTCTAGTCCAGGAACAATGATCTTGTCATTTCCATCTTTTTGATAGTCGTGATTTCCATAAGCAAAATACACCTGTTTGCTTTTATCAATATTTTCAAGCTCATCCAGTTCGTCAAAATATTTGTCAGTGCTGTTCACAACATCTCCAATTATTAATACATAATCTGCATCCTTTTGCGCATTAATCTCTTCTACGACACTTTTCAATTTTGATCCATTTTGATATATGCCAACATGTAGATCCGATATTAATATTATCTTTGTTGGATTTTCCTCGAAATCTTCAAGGTCAATGTCCTGTTCGACCTTAACTAGAGTAAAGGGTTCGATTAGTACTGAGTATGATATTAACAATAAACAGAAGATGGCTGGGATATTTAACATTTTAATAAATGTTCTTAATCTTGTGTGTAATTTTTCTTTGATATTTCTTGAGAACATATTTATTACGACAATTGATATTGCCGTAATTGTCGCCAATGCTATAATCGTGTCTATTAGGTAATTTACAAAATTTACAAATGTCATTTATAAATTAACGCAAAATTAATCTTTTGGTTACGGATTGATAAAGTAACGAACCATTTTAACAATAAAATAAAATTATTTCATTCAATGAAGAATCCTACTAAATATAAGTTTTTGGTTTTTGCTCTGTTTTTGTGTTTATTTTCATCTTTAGCTTTTGCAAATAGGATCTATGCTCAATCTGATACGTCAGTCTCTGATCAGTCTGAATCTGACTCAAATCCCGATTCTGATATCGCAGATGAAAATCCAAGTGGTGGGACCTTTGACAATTTTGATACAGAAAAAAAGTATATACTCTATGTTCAAGAAGGTTGTCCTCATTGTGCTAAAGTCAAAGGCTTTATTGAAACAAATGGATTAGAGGGCGATTTTGATATCCGAAATACAACTTTGGACTCCACGGCTAATGATAAGTTTCTTCAGTATACTTCAGATAACGAAGTGGCAATGGATGAGATCGGTGTACCGTTTCTTGTGATAAGTAAGGATGAATGGATTTCTGGAGATCAGCCAGTGATTGATTATTTATCATCAGAGTATGATATTAAGGAGAAATTTACACCTGATGGTAATTTTGCTCTTCTTCTTGTTGGCTCACTATTTATCATAACAATATTGGGATATGGTATATTTAATATGACTAATGCAAAGAGAACCAGTTAGAACTACAACTTTTGCAGGTAGCTTTTATCCGAGTAATTCAAAGGAGCTAGATACTTTATTATCAAGTTTTCTTAAGAAAACTAAGCCTTTTTCAAATCCATTTAAAATAAAAGCGCTTATTGTGCCTCATGCAGGTTACATCTACTCAGCACAAGTTGCTGCAGCTGGATATAAAGCCTTGGAATCGTTGAATTCAGATAATTCTTTGCCTTACAATTTTTGGATTTTGGGGCCATCTCATCAAGTTGTAACTGATAAAATTATTGTGTCCACTGCTAAAAAATGGCAATCTCCCTTGTCATCATCAACAGTTTCAAACAAAGTCTTTGAACTTCTGGATGAGGATATGTTTGTTGAAGATAACGAGGCTCACAAACGGGAACATTCTATTGAGGTACAGATTCCGTTTATTCAGGAAGTCATGGGAAAATCAAAGTATGAAATAATTCCGCTTATAATTGGAGATGTCGATTATCAAAAAGCTGCAAAATCGATAGTCAATAAAATGAATAATAATGATTATCTGATTGTTAGTTCTGATCTTTCTCATTACATGATAGAGGAATCTGCCACAGAAATTGACCAGCAGACAATAAATCATATCTTATCTCTGGACATTTCTGCATTTGAAAGGATTGGCAATGCCTGTGGGAAATTACCAATACTGATACTTCTTGAGATTGCTCGAAAAAACAACTGGAAGCCACTTTTACTTAAGTATGATACCTCGGCTTCATCATCAGGGGACTATGACCATGTTGTGGGATATGCAGCAATTGCATTTATAAGTGATGAAAAGTCTTAACCAGGCAGAATAATTTCTTATTAAAACATTATGAAATTAAAAATGTCAGAGCAAAAATATCTTCTTGCGCTAGCTCGACATGCCATTATGGAAAAACTTGGTATGAAAACCAACCTCAATGAAAATCCTAAAGAACAGGATTTTCCTGTTTTATATGAAAGAAGAGGAGTCTTTGTCACATTAACTGAAAGTGGCAAATTACGCGGATGTATTGGTAATATCTTTGCTGTAAATTCTATTAAAGATGCCGTGTCAGAGAATGCTGTTGCTGCAGCTTTTGATGATCCAAGGTTTAATAGCGTTCAAGAAAATGAGATCAATGAACTCGAAATTGAGATTTCTATACTTTCCAAACCTGAAATATTTAAGTATTCTTCAATTGATGAGTTGCTAGCAAAACTAGAAAAAGAGCATCCTGGCGTTGTTATTAAGTCAGGCCCACACAAAGCGACTTTTTTACCACAAGTATGGGATGAAATAGCAGATGCTGAAACATTTCTTTCTCATTTATGCATGAAAGCTGGACTTGATGCTGATTACTGGCGATTAAGAAACGGCAATCTGAGCGAAAGCGATGACAATAATTTACAAACCAAATTTGAAGTATCTTTGTATACTGTTCTTAATTTTAAGGAAAGTGATTTTGATGAAAGAAGCTAGGTTTTACAAGAAAAATGAAAACGATTTTGTAACCTGTACCGCTTGCCAGTGGCAATGCAAGATAGCTCCTGGTGCTGTTGGTATTTGTGGCACAAGGCAAAATCACCAAGGAATACTTCTTTCTCTTGTCTATGGAAATGCAGCGGCTGTTCATCTGGACCCTATTGAAAAAAAACCGTTTTATCATTTTAGACCTGGATCAAATGCACTTTCTATCGGTACCCTTGGTTGTAATTTTGGCTGCGACTTTTGTCAAAACTGGGATATATCTCAACTTTCCAAAGAGATGCAACATAAACTGCAAAAAAAGAATAATCTTAAAGATCTTGGAATAGAAGTAACTAAATATGGGTATGATATGTCTCCCATGCAAATTATTGAATACTGTATGCAAAGTGACTTCGATTGTATTGCATACACATACAATGAGCCGACGATTTTTGCTGAATACGCTTTAGATACAGCTAAACTTGCAAAACAAAAAGGCATTAAAAATGTCTTTGTCAGTAATGGATACATGACAAATGAAGTTATAGAAGAGATGTCAGATTGTATTGATGCAGCAAATATTGATATAAAGTCATTTTCTGATAAGTTCTATAGAAAACATTGTAAGGCTAACCTTGAGCCAGTACTTGAAAATATAAAAACTCTATATGAAAAAGGAATATGGGTTGAGTTAGTGACACTTTTGATTCCTGGAGAAAATGACTCTAGTTCTGAACTTAAAAAAATTGCCGATTTTATAGCAAATATTAGTGTCGATATTCCATGGTTTGTTACAGCTTTTCATCCGGATTATAAATTACTTGATAAACCTATGACCTCTGGAGATTCTCTTTCTAAGGCCTATGATATAGGAAAAAAGGCCGGTCTGCACTATGTATACAGCAAAAATTCCTGGAAAAATGAAAACTTTAATACATATTGCTATAATTGCGATGAATTATTGGTGGAACGAGACTATGTTGAGGTTAGAGTACATGAAAGTCTTGATATTAATAAGGGCATTTGTAAGAAATGTGGTTCCAAGATAGCTGGAGTTTGGAAATAATCTTAAATTATTGTAGTCATGCCAGAAATTGTTGATTTGGAGGTTGCTAAAAGAAATATTTTGAGTGCTGTTAAAGGTCTTACCTTGAGCGATATTCTGGTGGAAAATGAAAAAGTTATTAAAAATGCTAAGTTTCCTGATGTCCGTACAGCGGTTCTAAACAAGAAGCTACTCGATATAAGAAGATATGGGAAGATTTTAATTTTTGACTTTGGACCAGAGAAATCATCAAAATTACCTGATTTCTCAGATAGCTCTTCATTAGTTGTTCACTTGATGCTTCATGGTGATTACTGTTGGGATTCTGGTGAATTTGACAAATTTGTCTGTAAATTAACGTTTGCTAATGGAAAAACACTATTGATAAAGGATTGGAGTGGCTGGATGAAAATTGAGCTTGAGGACGAAGAAAAAAATAAACACTCAAAAATGCTAAAGCAAAAGCTTGGTATAGATCCTTTATCTTCTGATTTTACCTTGGAGAATTTTCAAAAAGCTTTATTGCATAAAGAAAGATCAAGTATCAAACCTGCGCTGATGGACCAGAAGGTTATTTCTGGTATAGGTAATGCTTATGCAGACGAGGCTTTGTGGGAAGCCAGAATTCATCCACAAACCACTGTAAAAAAACTTATTGAATCAAATAAGATTATGGTTTTATGGCAAGCTATTGTTGAAGTAATTAATGATTCAATTGAAGTTATTTCCGAGAAAACGGGTGGGGTAGAGGTTTCCGAACAGGAGCGTGATTTTATGAACGTTTATCGAATGAATGGAAAAAAGTGTCCTAGATGTGGAACAAAGATCATAAAATATAAATTTTCTGGCAGGGATACGTTTATTTGCGAACAGTGTCAAAAGGAGTAGATAAGAATTGAGTGGATCACAGAGCAACTTTCCCGGTTTCGTCCCTGTTGAGATACACCCCATAGTGTGGTATAATTATTATGCTCTTGAAAAAAATAGGAGGTGAGTATGGACGACAACGAAGACTATAGTCAAGAAGATAGGAACATTAGCCATTGGCTCTCTGAGCTCAATACTATCCGCCGCGAGAAGCGAATCGAGTGGCTAAAGAGAGTGGTCTATTGGACGTTACCATTGCTCCCACTTGGAGCGGTCATAGGGGCGCCCCTTAGCTTGGTAATAACTCATAACATATGGAATTTCCCACTCTTCGCCCTACCTATCGCCCTCGTCGGGGCGATAGTTCTTTCCTCTTGGTGCAATTAAAATCCTTGCGCCGCCATTTCCGTGTCCTTTAGCTTCGCACCATGAGTGCAATTCAAGAGTTGGAGCTAAAGGACACGGTTAATCAAAAATTGATAATAGAGATATAAGAACTGTACACTTTTCCTACCATTTTTTTCAAAGCTTATAATTTTTATTTTCCGTGTTGAATAACTGCATTGTTAATGTTAGTATAAATATTACTAAGTTTTAATATTTATACTAATGGACGAAACAGGAAATCAGGCCTCTTTTGAAGGTACAAAAGTTGGAGTGATTGTTCACTTTTTCGACAAGATTTCTGTTGCAGTAGTTCATCCTCTAGAAAAGATGACTGTTGGTGATCAGATCAAGATCTATGACAAAGATGGAAATGTTCTTGTCGAGCAATCTGTAGATTCAATGCAGGTTGATGGTGCTGATATTACAGAAGCCGAAGCAGAAAAGGATTTTGGTATGAAAGTCAGCGGAGTCGTCAAAAAGGGTGATTTAGTATATAAACAGTAAGAATAAATAATATATTAAGATAGATTTTTTATGTCACTTCCTGAAATTCAGATCAGTGGAAATGGTATGGATATTACCGATGCCATTCGAACATATATTGAAGATAAAATAACAAAATACGAACGTATTTATAACATTTGTACATCTATTCGAGTCGAATGTACTGAACATGTTGCAGCACGTGGGGTAGACAAAGATTTTAAAATTGATATAACTATGCATCTGCCGAAAGCCATTGCTCGCGTAGAAAAGTCAGGTAGTGATGTTTATGCTCTAGTAGATGAAACAACAGATATTCTTGCCCGAAAAGTAAAGCGATATAAAGATAAGTTTCGTCAATGGGAAGGTAAATCTCCATGGAAGGTCGATTCCTCCGAGACAGATGCTACTGATATTGTTGATGATACTATGGATTATGTAAATTATTCTCCAAAAATAACCCAGAGATTTGTTATGGATGATAGCACCCCAATGTATGAAGCTGAAGCTATTGAGCATATGGAACTCCTTGGCAAAGAATGCTTCTTATTTAAGCATAAGGAGAAAGGCATCTTTTGCATGGTTTACAAGATTTCTGATGGTGAATATGGAATTGTAGAGCCACGTGAAGCATAACTCATTGTATTAAGTGACCAGATTTCTTGTGTGACTTAGGATGAAGTAGAGTGTTTTGTTAATATTAATACTAAAATCTAGTGCTTCTATTTTTCTTCTTTATCCATTAGTTCTTTTATGAAACTTCTGGTTACTCCTAAAAATTCTATGTCTTTTGGGTTCTTGATATTGTTTACTATTACCGAGTTTTTCTTTACGTCAGCGATCCATTTTTGATACTCCTGATCAAACTTCTCTTCTTTTAGCCAAACCTCAATTGAGTCTTCAACATCTTCATATGCGAGAGTCTCTCCTTCCGGAGTGAACAGAGTGCCTTTATATGTCTCGTAGTATTGTTGTTTGTCATCGTCAGTAACCTCGATATCTCCGATTATTTTTTCGATTGTCATTGAAAGCCTTGTTTTCTCGCGGAATTCGTCTTCTGTGTCAGCATTTTGCTTCAGCATTTCATCGAATTTATCCTTACCTCCTGCAGCTTGTTGTAAATCTCTAATTCGTTTATCAAGATCATCGTCGGATATTGATATATTTCGTTTTTCTGCTTCTTGATAAATAAGAACTTCTTCAATCATTGCTTCAGAGATTCCTTCACCATAAATATCCTGCAACTTGTTGTAAAAATCCTTTTGTGAGATCTTTTCTCCATTTACGATAGCTGCACTTGATCTATAGTTAATATATTGAACTGCGTAGTCAACAATGATTAAGGTGATAAAGAAGATCAAGAACCATACTAATATCTTTATCCCAAAAGAAAATAATTTTGATTGAGGCATCTTTATCCTAAGCTTCTGAAGTGTACCTTGATTTCGATTGTTTTCTTGTCGTACGTTTTTCGTTTTTTGGACCTCAGGTTTTGCATCTTTTTTGTTTTTCTTCATGGTTTCGAGTCTTAAGTTAAGTTTTCGTAATAATCTTTGTCTTGGTTGGAAGTTTATCAAAATACGGTTTGAGTGTCCATATTTCAGAAAATTTCTTTTTTGAGTCGATTGTATTTATGTATACTAAAAATAACGATGAAATAACAGAGAAAACTATCTTTGATGTTAAATTTTGTCCAGTTTTTCCTAGTGAAGACAGTGGTACAATATCACTCTGTAATCTTGGCATTAGCCTGAGTTTCAAATTATCGTTTTCATCTTTTCCGTAGCTGGATATAATTCCTGAGATTTGATAACTTTTATTTTTTGCATCTTTAGGTTTGGTGAAATGAAGTAATTTTGAAAAATAGATATTTATGTTTGAGTCCTCGTCATTTTTTATATAAAGGTAATCTCCGCGGCTGGAATTGATTTTCCCCTCAATTGTTATCAGGGATCCGATATATTGACTCATATCCGAAGGTAGATCTATTTTGACTGATTCGATTTGAATTTCCTGTCCTTTGGGTATTGTTTCCTGAGCATTGATTCTAGCCTCACCACTTTTAGTATCTAGAAATCCTTTAACAATGTAATTATGTTTGTATTCAAATTTCAGATCATTCGTCTTTATGCGGATACCTCCAGTATTATCCTGTATGTAAATTTCATCTTTGTATATTGAAGCCGTTGGTGTTGTAATCTGTCCTTGTATTGTAACGTCAGATTTCAAATCAAGATCCTTGATGTCACTGATCGTCTGAATAATTGGGTTGTCTGGATCTTCTATAATCTCTATTGTGGTAGATGTTTGGCTAGATAAGTTATCATTATCAATAACTTTCAGAACAATCTCAACTTCCTGCTCCTGGTAAAGTTTTACATTTATTGTTGGTTCATAGAAATTTTGAGTTGAGTTATCAGTATTTATTGTCCATATCCATTTTATGATTTGTCCATCTGGGTCGGATGACATATTGCCGTCTATTGTTATTTGCTGATTGATATAAGTAGGGACAGTTGTTTCTATTCTTGCCTCTGGAATAATTAGATTTTTATATCCAGGTGTAAGTATGGAGGTCTCTAAAAAGTCATGATTGCAATTATCTGTGTCGTTTGATGATGTCCGAACTAATGAATTTCCAGATTTAGCATCAGGCGCAAAAGAGGTAGCGATTGTAGACTTATCATCAACTAGATTATTTGTATTGGGATCGTCATATAATAGAGTGTCTATCACAACAGAATTGTTGTCGAGTAATCTGACTCCATCTGTGGTAGATCCACCATTCTGTAAACTTAGCGAGCTAATTTGTATGTCGGCTTCAGTTACGTTTGACTCTCCGATAACTATAATTTCATTTGGTTCTATGATGAACGATGGCAGTACTGCCTGCGGCTTGAATTCAGAACCTGCAACTTCGATACTCCAACCTTCAAGATCAACGGAATCTGTGCCTATATTTAGTAACTCAATCCACTCGTACCCGCTGTCAGATCCTTGAGGGTCATACAAAACTTCATTGATAAGAATGGTTTTACTTGATGCATAAAGTTTCTGATTGGGATAAATCAGTTTGTATGTCAGTATCCAAGTAAAAATGAAGAATAAAAGGGAGATTTTATTAAAGGAATATTTTTTGTTCATGCCAATATTGTAATTGGCTATTATTAAAAAAACGTAAAATCAGGAAAAAAGAGAAATAGAGTCGTAAGTCTTTTATTGAATGTGCAGATAAATACTTACGTAACCATTATCGTGTACGACCATAGCGAATTTCCCGCCATACCAGGATTCAACGCCATAGTAAACTTTTCCTGGAGCTATAGCCTTAATTGGTGCACCTTCTCCTCTAAGAGTAAACCACATATATGATGCTTGGCTACAATTTCCGTAGGACGGTGCACATGCAAGTTCTCCTGGATTTACACAATACCTTCCACCTGACTGATTCCCTCCAGATCCGCTTACCATGTCTACTGCCATACCTTGGTGATATCCTTGTGTGATGATTGAATCAACCATAGGAACACTGCTGTTAATGTAGTTATAAGGATTAATATCTCCATAAAAATATCCCCAACCAGAGTATGCGATTCCGCTATTTACTGAAAAATGAAGATGGGATCCAAATGAACATCCAGTATGGCCTTGAAATCCTATGATATTGCCGGTTGACACAGTAGTGCCATCTCCAAGCTGACCTTGTTCATACATTCGCATGATCAATTGTCCGATCTGTTGATTCGCTGAATTTTCTATTGATTCTAATGAAGATAGTTGTGCCTGATATTCTTGTTCTCTTCGTTGTGACTCAGCAAGTAGAACCTGTTGTTGTGCTTTTTGTGATTCAAGATTGATTCTATCTGTTGCAAGTTCCGCAAGAGTAGTCTCCATCGATTGCCGCTTGTCTTCGACATCTTTTTTCTTTTGATTTAACTCTTCTTCTTGTTTATCAAGCTCATCTTTTGCTGCAATTAATTCATCCATCTTCAGCAAATCTTTTTTCCTGTTTTCCATAAGGAACTTTACTTGCATCATTACGCTATCAAGATCGTTAAAGTCAATGAAAATCTGAACAGGAGAGATATATGTCATCTTGTAGCTCTCTTTTGTACGAGCTCTTACATCAGTTTCCAAAGTATTGATTTCCTGAGTCATTGTGTCAATACTATTGTTAAGATCATTTATGTCGTTATTCAATAATCTGATTTCAACGGTTAATGACTCTACCTCAACTTCTTTCTCTGAAATTTCTAACTCTGTTTGTTTTACCTGATTTGCAAAATAAGCTATTTGCTGGCTTAAATCCATTTGAGCCAGGTCTTCCTGGTTGATGGAATTCTGAATGCCACTTTTTTCTTGCCCAATAAGATTCGCCTGTTCCTGTAGATATTCAAGGCACTCTTCATCAGTCATTTCTGAAGGGCAAGTTGTATCGTAGGCTTCCGTTTTGGTTAATACGTAGTTTGAAAGGAATAGGAAACTAAGGACAATAAATATTGAGAAAACGATTAATTTGTAAACTACATTCAGTTTCTTCATTTTAGGTATTTTCTTATAGCAAGTTGACTGCTAAGAAAACCGATTAGAGAACCTGCAAGGATCTCGCTTAAAATTAATGTAAGCAAGAATATTATATTAAATTCCTTGAGATAAGTCATCTGTATATCAGTAAACAATCCGGAAACGAGGACGAATAGATTATTGTCTCGCATAAGAAATATTGAACCATACCACAATACTAGAATTGTGATAACTGCAATGAGTGAACCAGAAATTCCGTAGAACATACCCTCTAATAAAAATGGAATCTTGATATAAAAATCTGTAGAACCTATTAAATTCATAACTTCGATCTCTTTTCGATGCGAATTAATATTAAATCCAATAGCAATCAATATTAATACGATAGACATTAAAGAAAGACTTACTACAAGTATGGCCCCACCAATTTTGATAACTTTTGATATTCCGCGAAGTGTATCAACTACATCTTTGAAATACCAAATATCGTTGATCTCTGAAGTATTGCTTTTTATGTCGTTACAAATGTCGCTGAGCTCTGGCATGTTTTCAATACTTTTAGGTTTTACCAGTAGAGTGGGGAGAACATCTTCTGTTGTTGAGGATTCGACAAGAGTTGGGTATTCATCATAATAACTTTTGTATCTTTCAAGTGCTTGCTCTTTATCGAGGTAATCAACTTCACTTACTAAACCTGTGTCCTCAATCTGTTTTTTTACGTCTTGGATTAGTTTTTCTTCAGTGTCATTTTCGAAATAGATTATGATTGGTGCTTTTTGCTCGAAAACACTTATGGTACGGCTTGAAATTACAGTAAGCGCAAGAAATAGTGTAGCTATGGTGAATGTTATTGTAACTACAATTATTGTAGCAAGCGATAGCCATTTATTTCTTAGTATATTTTTGCGTGTATTTCTGAAAATTCTTGAAAATATCTGTTTCTTTGTCAGTTTTTCATGCTTAGTATTTATATTTTGTGTGGGCTTTGTTGCTTTATTTTTTGATTTAGCCATTTTGTGTTTGATCGGTAATATATTCCTGTAATTTTAACAGAATTTCTTCAATATCGTGCATTGTTAATCCCTTTATTTGGCCTAAGTCTTCGTCGCTTAAATCTAGTAACTTGTCGATCGTAGTGATATTTGATTCTTCTAGGATTCTCATAAACTTTTCAGAAATATTTAGCTCTCTTATTGATATGGATCCTTGTTCCACGTTTTTAGATTTTTTTTCTGCATGTTCCTGCTCTTCGTCAACTTCTCTTGTTGACTCTTGCTTTTCCTTTACTTCTAAATTGATTTCATTGTTGTTATTTGGTTTACTTTCTTTTGCTTTGTTGGATTTTTTTTCGTTTTGATAAAATCCTAGCATATCGCTGACTATTTGGCCTTTCTCTAGCCTAATAACTCTCTTTTGCATCTGATCAACAATTTCTTTTGCGTGTGTTGCAATAATAACAGTTGTTCCCCAATTATTGATTTTTTGTAACAGCTCCATTATTTCTCCTGCTGTCTCTGGATCAAGATTTCCTGTAGGTTCATCAGCTATTAATATTGTTGGGTCATTTGCAATTGCTCTGGCAATTCCTGCTCTTTGTTTTTCTCCTCCAGATAATTGAGAAGGAAATACGTCTCGTCTATCTTGTAGTTTAACTATTTCAAGTAAGTAATCGGTTGTATCTTTAATTTCATTATCTGGTGTCTCGGTTATTTCTAAAGCAAATTCGATGTTTTCTTTGATGGTTTTATTTTCCAAAAGTTTGTAATCCTGAAAAACAACTCCGATTTTTTGTCGATATAATGGTAATGTCTTCCGATTTAACGCTGAAAGATCAATGTCGTCGAACTTAATCTGTCCTTTGGTTGGGAGTTCTTCTCTAATAAGTAATCTTATAATTGTTGATTTTCCTGCTCCTGAATGACCTACGATAAATAAAAATTCTCCAGTATCTATGTTAAAAGAGGCATCTTTTAGTGCTACTATGTCAGGGTTATAAAATTTTGATACTTGGTCGAAATGTATCATCTTTGTATATTATGCCACTAATCTAATGCCAGCATCAATAAATGGATCAAGCTCTCCATTTAGCACAGAATCTGGACTATTGCTTTCAACTTTTGTGCGCAAATCTTTAACAAGTTTGTACGGGTGCAGAACGTAATTTCTTATTTGATTTCCCCAGGCTGCAATTTTGTGTTCACCTTTCATTTTTTTTCTTTCTTGGTCTTTTTTATCTTCTTCTAACTCCCATAATCTGGATTTTAAAATATACAAGGCCGTCTCTCTGTTTTGATGCTGGCTACGTCTTGAAGAGTGAACTGTGATTCCTGTGGGTTTATGAGTTAGAACTATTGCAGTAGATGCCTTGTTGACATGTTGGCCTCCAGGTCCGGTTGCTTTTACAGCTTTATATTCAAGATCACACTCGGGGATAACAAAATCTGATGCGTCTTTCTCTTCCATCATTGGTAATACTTCAACTCCGGCAAATGAAGTTTGTCTTAAATTTTGTGCGTTGTAGGGAGATAATCGGACAAGTCTGTGAGTGCCTTTTTCCCTTTTTAGGTAACCGTAAGCAAATTTACCTATTACTTCAAAAGTAACAGTGGATAGCCCTGCCTCTTCGCCTCTAACTTGGTGTATTATATTTGTCTGCCATTTTTGTCTTTCTGCATATCTCAGATACATCCTAAGTAACATCTCTGCCCAATCGTTGGCCTCAGTTCCACCCTGGCCTGCGTGTATTGATACTATTGCATTATTGATGTCGTATTTGCCAGAGAGAAATTGTTCTAATTCAAATTTACCAAGTATTTGGGTAATATCGGCAAGTTCCTTGTCAATATCTAATTCTATTTGAGGATCTGGATCTTTCTCTAGCATTTCATCCAGTTCTTCAATTTCAGATAATTTGGTTTCGATTGAGTTTATTATGTCAGCTTTATCTTTTGTCTCGTTAATTTTCTGCATGATACTTTGAGCTTCCTTTGGATTATCCCAGAAATGTTGATCTGAAGTCTGTAACTCAAGATTTTTCATTTCATCAACTTTTTCATCCAGGCTTAATGCTATTTTTATTTTTGATATCTTTTCCTTTGTTTCTTTAATAATATCTCTCATTCTTTATCTTTTTATTAATAGTAGAATTCAATGTACAATGTATTATATATTATATTAAATTGCGCTGTTTTACATTATCAGAAAAGTTGTTATGAATACAAATATAAGCACAAAGGATAATAAAAAGTTATGTGTTCTTGTTGTTGCTGATGGATTTGGAATTCGAACTGGTTCTATGGGTAACGCTATTATTTCTGCGAATACTCCAACCATGGATAATCTTTGGACACAATTTCCACATACTCTATTAAAAGCTTCTGGTAAGGATGTCGGGCTTACGACTGGGGATCCTGGTAACTCTGAGGTTGGTCATACGAATATTGGTGCAGGTAGAATTGTTAATCATCATCTGCCAATTATTAATGAGTCGATTCGTACTGGTGAATTTAAGAAAAATCCTAAGCTTGTTGAAATCTTTGAATATTTGCATGAAAGCAAAAAGGATTTTCATTTACTTGGTCTGCTAAGTGCAGCTGGAGTACATGCTCATATTGAACATTTGTTCAAAATACTGGAACTATGTAGAGAAAAAAAAGTTAATCCATTTATCCACGTGATTCTTGATGGTCGTGACACTAGTCTAAAGGATGGCTATATATATATGAACATGCTTCTTGCTAAAATTCAGGAGCTTGGAGTAGGAAGGATTGCTTCAATTAGTGGCAGACAATATGCTATGGATCGAGACAAGAGATGGGAACAAACCCGAAAAGCATATTTGGCTATGGTTGGACTAGGAGAGAGAAAATCTACTGATCCTATGGATGTCCTGCTTGAGGGCTATAATAATGGAGAAAATGATCAGACATTTATTCCAACGACAATAATTTGCAATGATGTAAATCCTGTTGGAGTTGTAAAAAGTGGGGACGTTGTCCTTTTTTATAATTATAGAGAAGATCGTGTTCGTCAGTTAACCAAAGTCTTTGTTAACAAAGACTTTCCTTTTTTTCAAAGACAACAATATCCCGAAGATGTGAAATTCTACCTTATGACTGGTTATTGTTATGACCTTGCTGCAGATGTTTTGTACGAGCCTCAATACATAAATAATACATTGAGTTCAGTGATTAGTGATGCAGGATTAACTCAAATACATATCGGAGAAACAGAAAAGTATGCTCATGTTACATTTTTCCTTAATGGGGGGCATGAAGATCCAAGACCTGGCGAAAAATTTATTCATATTTCTTCACCTGATGTCTATGACTATTCCAAAACGCCTCATATGAGTTCAGAGAAAGTTACTGATGCAGCAGTTGAATCTATATTATCTGGTAAGTATAACTTTGTCTTCGTTAACCTTTCCAATCCTGATATGATTGGGCACACTGGTAACTTTAAAGCTACTGTAGAGGCTGTTGAATTCGTAGATAAATGTGTTAAACGTATTTTTGATGCAGTGGCAAAGCAAGACGGTGTTTTTATTCTGACTTCTGATCATGGTAATTGTGAAGAAATGTTAGATGAGCTTACTATGGAAGTCAAAACTTCTCATACATGTAATCCGGTGCCTTTTATAGCATGTGTAGATATTGCAAGTTTTGACTCTAAGGCTAAATCTGTCAGAATTGGTACAGGTCCAGGATCTGTTGAGACAGGAAATCTTGCTGATATTGCCCCGACCGTACTTTCCTTGTTGGGTTTACCGAAAACTAAAGACATGACAGGTATTGATCTTTTAGCCATGATTAGATAAGTCTCTATTATGTCTAATTCTCTATATATTAATATTTCAATAGTCTGAAGTTTCTAGAAGATAAGCACTAGTGCAAGAATAATTCCGATTGCGATTCTGTACCATCCACATATGGTAAATATTTTCTTATTTATATATTGTTTTAATATAAATGCTGCAAAAATACCGGTAATTAAAGCTGTGGCTGTTGCGATAAATATAATCGTTGTGTTGGACGTCCCTGTATCTGAGGTAACCATTTTATATGTACCATAAAAGCCAGAGGCTGCAAGCAGAGGAATTCCCGTAAGAAATGAGTAGCTCAGTGCTAGTTTTGGATCAAGACCGGAAATTATACCGAAAATCGTTGTGACTCCAGATCTTGATGTACCAGGGATCAGGGCTAAAACCTGTCCAAGGCCAATGATAATTGCCTGCTTAAGTGAAACGTCTTTCAGCTCTGTCGTACGAAATTTCATTGTTGCAGTTTTTTTATCGATTACAATTAAAATAATACCCCAGACAATTAATGAGAGAACTATTAAAATTGGAATATTAGTATTGATATTGAGTAATTCTTCGATTACTAAACCAATGATTCCTGCAGGTATTGCGCTTATTAATACTTTGATTGCTATTTTTAAGTTAAAGCACTTTAGGATATCTTTGTAGAAAGCAATCATAATAGAAATTAATGTACCAATATGGATGACTGCTATTTCAGCAATTTTTAATTCATTTCCTGTAAGATTTGAGAATAAAAGTAAATGTCCGGAGCTTGATACTGGTAGCAATTCTGTAATTCCTTGTATCAAACCTGCGATGAAAGATTCAAGATATTCGTTCATGATATTTGCTCTTCAATATAGTTGTAAATAAGTGAGATAGCTTAGGTACTTTGACCTATGATAAAATAGAAATATTCTAAATTAAGACTAGATCTTATTATTAATGCAGAATATCAAAAAGTCAAAATTATCAAATTTTAAACTTGTGCTAATTATTGTTCTTGCTTTGGGATGTGTAACTTGGTGGATAAATAGAGTCCTCTTTTCTGAATCTACAAGGAATGATTTTAATGTTGTTGACTCTTCTTCTATGTTTTCCGATGATCAGTTATCTGGTCAGGATTTATCAGTATTTGATGAATCAGTGTCTGTTGAACTTCCTTCTGTACCAGATAGTTTGTCAGGTGGTATTAATTTTGAGTCAAATAATATCGATCAAAATTCTGGTAATCCTGATTCTATTGAAAATAGATACGAGATCGATTTATCTGAAGATGTGTCAATACATCAGATTGAGGATATCCATTATGATGATCAAGCGTTCAGCTATGTTAGCCTTGCAGATGATAAATCAACGAGTGTTGTTCTCAATTCTGTTGAATTGAATGCTTCAACATCAGTAACAAAAACTGTGATGGGGTTTGCTCCGTACTGGAGTCTATCTACATGGTCTTCTGCATATCAATATGACAAATTAAGTCATATTGCTTATTTTGGTTTGAATGCCGATGCTAATGGCAATTGGATAACTGGTGACTCTGGATGGAATGGCTGGAATAGTGCAACTATGTCGACGATTATAAATAATGCTCATGCAAATGGTGTGAAGGTTGTACTTGTTGTTAAAAATTTTGATGCTGCAGGGATTTACAGCATTGTGACAAATACTAATGGTGCTAAGACAACTTTGATTAATAATATTGTCACTGAAATAAGAAATAAAGGAGTAGATGGTGTAAATATTGATTTCGAATATATAAGCAGTGGTAGCGGGACTGGTTGCGGTGGATATCCATGTACTGCTGATCGTGTGCGTCCTTATATTCCTACTTTTATGCAGGATCTTTCTACTCGTATTCATACAGAATTTCCAGGCAGTCATGTGAGTCTTGATGTATTGGGAGGTTCTGCTACCTGGTATTCGGCATATGATATAACGGCACTTGGTCAAACTTCTATTGACGGTATAATGGTAATGGCTTATGACTACTATCGAGTAAACAGTTCAATGGCGGCACCATCAGCACCGCTTTATGGATCTCAGTATTATCTTACTGTGTCTGAATCTATAGATGACTTTATTGCACAAGCCCCTGCAAATAAGATTATTATGGGTGTGCCATATTATGGACTCGAGTTTCCGACGACTGGTTCAGCGTATAATTCTTCAACCTCTCGAAATGGTGCTATTTCTTATTATTCAGGAGTCGTTGATCCTTCTGAGGATGCCTACCATAATTCAAATACGATTAAATGGAATGATACGGATAAAGTTCGTTGGTATGTATACAGATGGCCGGATGTAAATACTAGTGAGTGGTGGCAAGGTTATTATGATGATCCAGATAGCCTTGGTGCTAAATACGATTTTGTGAAAAACAAAAATCTTCAAGGAGTCGGGATATGGGCTCTCGGTTACGATTATGGTTATAATGAGCTTTGGAATACACTTCGGGACAAATTTTCAAAGGAGCCTTTTATTGTAATGTTTAAAGATGGTGTGAGTAAATCAACTCAGCAACAGATTCATAATGCTTTAGGTACTGAGGTTGTGCTTGAGACAATTTATGATAATATTGTTGTTGTAAGACCTTTGAATCGTATCTCTATTGACGTAATGAACGATTACAAAAATCGAACAGAGGTTCGATCTGTATCTTTTGAAGCTGATAGATATTTATATTTAGAAACTGCCAATGAACAATGAATCTAATAAATTAAAGAATGCATTTATCCGTAGCGCATGTGTTGTGTTTGTTGTTTTGAGTTTTTTGGTCAATCCTGTCAGCACGTATGCTGCCTCTCCAACAATGCGACTATATCCACCTAATGGTTATGCTGTTTTGAAGCAGGATTTTGTTATTGATATCTTGTTGAACACAAACGGAGAGGATACAACAATGGCTCGGGCTGTGTTCGAATTTGACGCAAGTAAACTTGAAGTAACAAAAGCTGAGTATGGTGATTTGTATTGTGATTACCCGGAAGACGAATATACTGTTGATAATGATAAAGGGGTTGTTATGATTACGGGTTTTTGTCTTGATCCATACTATAATTCTGGTGATAAGGAAGAGTTATTTGCAAGAGTAACGTTCAAGCCATTGGTTGAGGGTAAAGTTGATCTTGTTTTTAACTTTGAAACAAGTAATGATGAGTGGAATTCGATAGTAAAGAATACTGGAAGCCCACCACAAAATGTTCTTTCAACCAAACCTGCTGGCGGCTCATACGAAATAGTCTCCACTGTTCCTACAGGTAAAGGCACAACTTCAAATACGGATTTACCTAAAGCTGGCATTTTTGATGATAAGTTTGTGCTTATTGGTGGGGGATTGCTGCTTGTGGGATTTGTTGTTCTTCTTGTAAGCAGTTTGGGCAGAAAAAAGGAAAAGAAACGAGGCATGCTTTCGACTAATTAGTAATTTATATAGACAATACGAAATGACTGATGCGGCTTCTCATTCCAAACCTGTTGATGCTTCTTCTCCTGAATTCGGATCATCATTCGTTGCTAAGTCTGGTGAGACTGGTGATACTGGAGATACTGGCGATACAGTTGTTGATTTTAATGAGAGTTCTAGACTTTCTCTCACAGAATATGTTTTTGGTGCGATAAGAGAAGATGGATGTTTTGGTTTTACTGTTGAGTCTGGTGACAAGCTCAATTCTGAAACTCAAGATCTTGTATTAGCAAATCCTCAGGTAGGTGAGGTTTGGGATGCGTTGTCCAAGTATGACAAAAAATTTTATATAAAAGGCTCAAGAGTAATAGGAATGCTACTACATCCTTCGGATGTAGAGCATAATTCTTCAGAGACAGAGTTTGACGTCTATTGTTCTGGAGTCTCTGATATTAAACATGAAGTAATTGCACAAAATAGCGGCGCTGAGTATTCGTCCTCTTATGAAGATTATGTTTCTGGTGGGCCTCCTCGAAACATTAAGCTAATAAAAAATGGAGTAGAGATAACAATTTTTGAGATTGACGATTTAATCGAGACGTATCGAATTGGTCTGGAAGATCTAAAGAATTGGGCAAAGTTGCTTCCTCAAATTGTTTCAGATCTTGAAGCTTTTCCCGACTCCCCGACAAATCAAGGTCAAATTACTGAGGTTTCAATGCTAATGGAAGCTATAAATTCTTTTCAGCAACCTGTTGACCCTCAGGCTCATTTAGCGAATGGCTCTCTATTTGCATACGAGTCTCTTGCTATGATTATGAGCAAATCTACTTTTCAACCAGAGGTTACATCTGACCTACAGTCAAAATCCAGTAAGTCTTACGAGCTTCAATTTGTTGACCCAATCGGTATTTTGTGCGATGAAAACGTGGTTGTAAAGCAAGAGCCAGCTCCCAATAATTTTCATGGGATAAATGTTTTTCAGTCGGCAAACAAAACAAGTTTACAGGCACTTTATCTTCGAGCATTGTCAATTGCAGATAAGTATGGTGACAAATATAAAGGACTGAAGTCATTTAAGTGGAATAGTGTTTTACCTGTGCAAACAATTGAATATGTAGCCAGATCAATAAAGCAGGGTTGTGAGTTGGGATTTGAACAACCTTATGATCCTCGATCTCATAATTATGGTTGGGAAGAACTTGCCTTGAGACGGCTTTCATATAGTGTCGTTTATAAAAACTTTATGCCAGACGTGGATATTGATTTAATTAATGCTTCAAGACCTGAAGTTAAGAAGTTTAAATCACTTGAAGCCTGGTTTCGCTACAATGTAGTAAAGTCTTTTTGTCGGGCGTGCGCTGCAAATCCAAATATGGCCCTAAGGCAAATGGTCAGTCGTTTTGCGATTATGGATGTAATTGCTCCTGGACTATCATTGATGATCGCCAAAGGAGAATCTGGTCAAAAGTACAAGGAGTGTATTAGTGATTCGTTTCTACATCGACCAGATTTTTCCAGACAAGGGCAAATGGTTATTGGAGATTATATGAATAGAGCAGTACGAATGTTTGATTTTTTAGTTCCTTATCGTGAGATTCATGTGCCAATTAAGTGGTCATATCCTGACGGATATTCCAGAGATATTTCTTCCAATACTAGTCATTTAATTCCTAAAAGTCCTTTATCAAATATGTCACAATTTGTTGCAGTAATAATTGCAGCGAGCGATCCTTCGTTTGATCCTGATTCTCCATGGAATCAGAGTTTTATCAACATACTTGTAGATCAATGGCCGATGAAATCAATAAATCTTGAAGGCAATCGTGTTTTTTTGGGGCCAAAAGGTGTAAATTTTGATCCACGGCTGGATTACGATACAATAATATCTGCCATTAGAGATTTGACAAAAATGAGTTGAATCAATTATTTCTTTTACTTTCAGGGGAAAAAATGAAAAAGTGTAATATATCAAATAAGATTATGGAAAATATAGTTGAAGGGGTTCTGCATCCGGCCTCGCAAAATATCATGACGGTTGTTTATGGTATTCCTGGCAGCGGAAAAACTCTAAATATCCAATATATTTTGGATAATATAAAGGAAATATCTAATGATAAATCTATTTTGAATAGAACTTGGATCTGGTTTGATCTTGAATTAATAAATACAGAAAGTGAGTTCTTTAACTCAATTTCCAGTCAGTTCTCAACGTTGTTAGGCGATTCTTCTAAAGTTGAATCCTGGTCAGACTTAAAAAGTACCGTGAATAGCAGATTTGAAGATGAAAATTTTAGTTTAACTTTGCTAATTGACAATTTTGAGGTGATTTTTGGTCTTGACCCTGACAAAAAGGATATGATGTCAGCATTCTTGTATGATATTTTTTCCAAAAATCGTGATAGGATAAGCTATGTTTTTCTATCTGCTGCAGAGATAACTGATGAAAAAACTTCTACATTAAATCGCCTTTCGTTGCTTCTCCAATCAGCTACTGCTTATTTTATGCCATTTTTTGATGCTGAGTCTGTAGACTTGCTGATTAATTGGTTTGAAACAGAGCAGAACTGTACAATTTCAAGTGATCTTCAAAGTAAGATTAAAGATTTGGTTGCAGGAGATCCGAGAGTTATTCTTCGATGTTTGTATCAATCTGTGATAAATAAAGATTTTACAAAAAGTCTTCTTGACTCTAGAGATGTTTCCTCGTCTTATATGACAATTGGCAAGGAGTATTTAAATGAGCGATACGACTCGATTATTAAAGGTTTGAGTCAGGTAAGTGTTAAGGAATTAGTTGAATTGGAATGTAATTCCGAAAGCTTTATTAATAAAATGGGCCTTGTTATTGAGAAAGATGACGATTTTCAATATTTTTCGCCTTTATTTGGGTATTATTTTATGGAAAACAAGAAAGAAATTTTAAATCGTCAAACAGAACGAGAAGTGTTATCCCATAGTGATAATAGAGGCGATTCAACTATCAACGACAATAATATAAAATTAGAACAAATCACTGATAGCAAAATAAAGCTTTTATTAAGCGGTCAGGAGTTACTTGCGTTTGACTTCCTATCTAAAAATTCAGGAAATGTTATGACAAAAGAAGAACTTGCAAAAAACATCTGGGGTGATGATTGGGCAGAAAAGTACTCTGTTTGGGCTCTTGATAAGATGCTTTCCAGATTGAAAACAAAACTTAATAAACATGGGTACAATAAGGTAGTTAAGGTGATTAAAAATCGCGGAGTTGTGTTGATCTGATAGTTTTTCCCCTTTTATGTAAAGTTTTGTTGATTTATCGGCGTATATCTCCGATCATGCAATAAATTGTCAAAAATGGTCATTTATAGACCAGTTACGTTTACCCTATAGTCATATAATTCGATCAACATAAATTAAAAGTTTATGTTGATCTTTAAAAATAGGGTGAAATTAGAAAAATATTGAGATGGTCGAGGTTTAAGGATCCTGTTTTTTGAATTGCTGAATTTAAGTTGTTTGAGGCTCTTGCAATGCAAAAATCAGGGTCCTTGAGACCAAAAAAACTTAGGATGATAGAGGAGGAATGATGAAACGGATATTAGTTGTAATCGTCGGATTGGTTGTAGCAGCTTTGATTTCAATAGTTATGTATAGATGTCAAACTGGGGAATCTACGTCAGTGCCGACCCCTACATTCACGCAGACTTCTGTTCTCTATGAAGTCTGGGGGGTTGTTATAACTAGTGAGACCTCGGTATACACGATTACTGAAATGACTCATGTTGGATTTCCGAGTTATTTCGGAGATATCCCTGGCAAACAAGTAATATTTCATCATATTGGGTATTACGATAAGGATTCTGCGACGGAAGCATTTCTTGATCTGTCACTCCAATATTGTGGAAAGCCTGGGTCTCAACTTGTTTACATGGGGGATATTCTGTTTTCTCAAGCAAATACTTGTTTAAGAAAAAGCTTGAGTGATCTTATCAAGTTAGGAGAGGAGGAGTGACATGATAAAGGCTGATATTATTAAGGTTAGGCTCCTTTGTGTAGTGCAGGACCTGATTTTTTCTACATTTAATGCTATGTTGATTTGGGTAGTACTGTACTCCCTTCTTTGGTTTTTCTCTATTACTGGACTATGCAAGTTATATCATCTTGTCAATGCTGTCTTTGAGACACTGATGATCATTGGTCAGCGGCCAGAAATTCTCATAATCTTGGTGATAGCTGTTTTCATGGGCTTCTTCTACATCTATTTCCTCTAGTTTCACCCTATCTCTCCCATGCAGTGCATGTTTGCACAAATCGCACTGCATGGGAGTATATAGGCCTTGGGTCTGTTATGAAATGTGATTATAACTATTGTTTTCAGGTTTACATTGAATTGGAAGTGATGGAAATAAGTCTTCTTGTTAAATGTAAACGTGAAATGTATTGTGATTTTGATATGTCTGTTTGTATCCTTTGGCTTGAATATATAGGATTTCCTAATCGGCACGTGTTTACAGATTCGTTTTGATTTTTTCTTGATTTTCGTTTATATCGCGTGCAATAATGCCCCATTTGTAGTAAAATATCCCTGACTGCCAGTAATTTGTATATTGACTTATAGTGAATATAGAAGATTTGAAAGTAGCACTGGTCCATGATTGGTTAGTAGGCATGGGTGGTGCTGAGCGATGTCTTGAGTGTTTTTGTGAGATTTTCCCGAATGCTGATATTTATACGTTAATTCATAAAGAAGGTTCTGTAAACCAGAAAATTGAAGGTCACAGGATTCACACTAGTTTCCTTCAAAACTTCCCTTTTAGTAAAAGCAATTACAGATACCTTTATGCGTTAATGCCAACTGCAATTGAGCAGTTTGATTTTCGTGATTATGACCTTGTAATTAGTGGAAGCTCGGTTATGGCTAAAGGTGCTATTGTTCCAAGTCATATTCCTCATATTTCATATATTTACTCACCAATGAGATACGCCTGGGAGATGTATCCTGAGTATTTTGGTGCTAAGAGTTATTTGCCTTTCTGGCAAAGGCTTGTTATACCACCGTTATTGAACTACATAAGGATGTGGGATGTTGTTTCTACCAACCGTGTGGATTATTTGATTGCTGATTCTAAAGTTGTTGCGGATAGGATTGATTCTGCATATAAACGCAGATCAATTGTTATATATCCTCCGGTTAATGTTGATTTTTTCGAGAAAGAAGATAAAAAAGAGGATTACTATCTTATGGTGACATCTTTTGAGCCCAACAAACGAGTAGATATTGCAATTGAAGCGTTTAATGAACTTGGTTTACCTTTGAAAGTTGTTGGAGACAGAGGTCGATTTTTGAAACGATTTAGACGGCAAGCGAATTCGAATATTGAATTTCTTGGCAAAGTTACGGATCACGATTTGAAATATCTTTATTCTAAGGCAAAAGCTACTGTTTTCCCAGGTATTGATGATTTTGGTATTGCTCCTGTTGAGTCTATTGCATCAGGTACACCTGTTATCACTTTTGCTGCTGGGGGTGTTACGGAGACTGTAATTCCTGCTAATCCAAAAATAGGTAAATCCTACAGAAGTAAGCCTAATGGTATCTATTTTTATCAGCCAACAGCTCATTCACTTGTTGATGCAATAAGATTTTTCCAGAAATTTGATAGAACAAAAGGATGGGATAGGGAGTCAATGAGAAAATATTCTGAACGATTTAGCCAAAAAGAATTCTTGAAGAAAACACGCAAGTACTTTAAGGATAGTTATTATGAATTTATGAGAAATCGGTTAAAAGCGAAAGTTTACCAAATATAGTATATTTAGGAATGTCTAGCTCGATTATCTCAAATGATTTGCAAAATTGGCCGTCGATTTTATTGGTTATTGTGAACTTTAATGGTAAACATTTATTGGAAAAGCATTTACCCTCAGTAATGAAAACGGATTATCCATTGTTTGATATTGTTGTTATAGATAATGACTCCACAGATGATTCTGTAGCATTTGTTAAAAAAACATATCCGCATATAAAAGTGGTAAAAAATAAAGAAAATGTTGGTTTTGGAAGGGCAAATAATGTAATTTTTGAAAAATATCCGAACTACGACTATTTTGCTCTTTTAAACAATGATATGGATATTGATCCTGCTTGGCTTAGGAGTTTGGCAGAAACTGCTGAGTCTGATGACAAAATTGCTGCAGTCGGATCTAAAATTCTGTATAAAAATAAAAGAGGTAATAAGTATATTGTAAATAGTGCAGGTATTAGAGTAGATAAACATTTTTTCTCTTTTGATAAGGGTGATGGTGAGATCGATTCAGTAAAATTTAATAAGATTAAAGAAGTTGATGCACTATGTGGTGGTGCTTTATTGTTAAGATCTGATGCTGTAAAACAGATTAAAGGGTTTGACTCTCGAATGTTTTTTTACTATGAAGATGTTGATTTAAGCTTGCGGTTGAAAGATAATGGCTGGAAGCTAGTTTACAATGGAAATTCTGTCGTATATCATGACCACATGGGCACGAGTGCTTCATGGGGTTCGGCAAGAAGGACATTTGTGTCAAATATTAATAGAATCAGGAGTATTTGGCGAAGAGTCGGAGCTTTTGAAGCATTAAAAGAATTGATAAGGACACCGTTATTATGGCTATGGAGTAAAATTTCTGGGCAAAGTTTTAAGGAAATTTTAATTAAAGGCTAATAAATACTTGAATTTTGAGCTTTAGCGGTTCAAAATTTTTTAGATAAAAGAACAATATTATGGTTACGCTGAATCCAAAATTTGATCTGTACTACGAGCTTGTTAAAACAAACTTTAAAATGAAGTATCGCGGCTCTGTACTTGGATTCCTTTGGGTTTTAATGAAACCTTTTTTAATGTTTTGTGTGTTGTTCATTGCTTTCTCCGGTATGGGTAGGCAAAATAATGGTCTATCTTCACAACAATATGCTGTATATTTGCTTACAGGACTCGTGACTTTTTATTATATTAATGATGGTATTTTGCTCGGTATGAATTCACTTCTTGATAGAGCTGGTGTTATTTTGAAGGTTAATTTTGATAGAAAAATTGCAGTACTAAGCGGTATGACTCTTGGCCTTATTAATCTTTTGGTGAATTTTTCAATTGTTCTTTTAATGGCTTTGGTTTTTGGAGTTCATATTCAAATCATTCCTTTTTTATACGTTATCGGAATATTTTTATCAATAACACTGTTCACTTTCTCAATATCTCTATTTTCTAGTATTTTGCTTATAAGATTTAGAGACCTTTCTCACATTGTTGATCTTGGTATGCAGCTATTATTTTATGCAAGTGCTGTCTTTTACCCTATAGATATTATTCCTGAGAAATGGAGATTTGTTATCTACTATAATCCTTTTGCAATATTTATTGATGCCATAAGGCAAGCATTGGTATGGGGTAATTTTGAACATTACAAATATGTTATCCTGGTAACGTGTTTTTCTCTGATTATGTTAGTTATTGGTATAAAAGTTTTTGATAAAAATGTTAAAAAAATCGCAGAATACTTTTAATCTTTTTTTTAATGGATGATATTGCTATTAATATAAAAAACCTTTCGAAATCTTTTAAAATTCCGATTTCACGGAAGATTCATTTACGAGATTATTTTTCAAATCCATTTGAACGAACTCAGTATAGACATTTTAACGCCATTAAGGATCTAAATTTTTCTATAAAGAAAAATGAGTTTTTTAGTGTAATTGGAAGAAATGGTGCAGGTAAATCAACTTTACTAAAGATTATTGCTGGAATTTATGAGCCGGACAAAGGGTCTATTGAGATTAACGGTAAAATGGTTCCTTTTATTGAGCTTGGTGTTGGATTTAATACCGAATTATCTGGAAGAGAGAATATATTTTTAAATGGAGTTTTTTTAGGATTAAGTAGAAAGGAAATCGGTGAATCAATTGATGAAATTCTTGATTTTGCTGAACTTCGTGACTTTGCTGAAGTTCCTGTAAAAAACTATTCATCTGGTATGCAGGTTAGGTTAGCATTTTCTGTTGCGATAAAGGCGAGATCCGAGATCCTACTTCTTGATGAGGTTTTGGCTGTTGGAGATGAATCTTTTCAGCGTAAATGCTTTGCTTATTTCGATTCAATCCTTGGGAAGAAAACTATAGTTTACGTATCACATGATTTAAAGTCCGTAAGTAGGTACTCAAATCGGGTACTATACCTTGGAGAGAATAATACTTACACAATAGGAGAAGCTGATAAAATGATTGAGAAATATCTGAATGAAGCTATTCACTGATATCGTTATCCGAATCAAATCTAGGTTTTCTATCTGGATTTCTCAAGCTCGGCATATTATTAAGAATGAAGGAGTTTTCTCTTTCATTAAAAAGTTAGCTAAAAAGGCTTTCAGATATTTATATTCTTTTGGAAATCCTCATCGAATGCATCGTTTGCAATACGGTGATTGGCAGAAAAATGTAGAAGCTAAATATTTGAATGCTGCAGATATGCATGGACTTGATAAGCAGATAAAAAAAAGAATCAAGTTCAGTATAATTTTCCCTGTCTGGAATAAATCTGTAGATCTTTTGCAAAAGGCTTTGGATTCGGTATCGCAGCAGAAGTACGACAACTGGGAGATTTGTATTTCGGATGGGTCGTCAAAAGAGGTGGAGGAGACGGTGCGATTTCTTGAAGAATTCAAGAAATCGCACCCCCAATGTGTGAAACTCCAATTTCTTGGCGATTCATTGCGAAAGAAAATCAATATTATTGAGAATTCCAATAAATGTATAGAAATGGCAACTGGAGATTTTTGTGTTTTCATGGATTGTGACGACGAACTATCGCCAAATTGTTTGCTCGAATTGGCGTCGACAATTCAAGAGAATCCCGATGTAGATTTTATTTATAGTGATTTTGACAAGATCGATAAGCAGGGATCGCGTTTCGACCCATCGTTTTGGCCTGACTGGTCGCCTCATTCAATTCTTTCCCAAATGTATACAACCCATGTTACATGTTACCGTACAGGCCTTTTGAAAAAACTTGGTGGCCTACGAAAAGAAACTCAAGGCGCTCAGGATTGGGATCTGGTGCTCAGATTATCAGAAAAAACAGATAAGATTGTTCATATTCCTAAAATTCTTTATCATTGGAGACTTTATGAAGGTTCGACTGCAATGAGTAATAGTGGTGCTAAGGATTGGGCTTATGATTATCAGAAAAAAGTATTACAGGATTGTGTGAATAGACGAGGTTGGCCTGGAACTGTTGTTGATGGGAAGTATCAGGGTTCATGGAGAGTGAAGTATGATATAAAAGATAATCCGAAAGTTTCTATAATAATTCCATTTAAAGATGCTGCGGACTATACCAAAAGATGTGTTGAGAGTATAAAAGAAAAGACATCTTATGATAATTATGAAATTGTTCTGGTGAACAATCAGTCAATAGAAAAAACGACTTTTGAATATCTCGAAGTAGTTAAAGGTGATGTTAAAGTTCTAGATTATGACAAACCTTATCATTTCGGCAAACTTAATAACTGGGCTGCTGAAAATGTTGATTCTGATCATGTATTATTTTTAAATAACGACACCAAAATTTTAAACCCTGGTTGGCTTAGTGCAATGCTCGAATATTCTCAAATGCCTGATGTTGGTCTTGTTGGTGCAAAGCTGTTTTATCCAAATGGAAAGATCCAGCATGCAGGTGTCATTGTCGGAGCAGGTGGAGCTGCTGCACATAGTCATAGGCTAATTGATGGAGATGATCCAGGATACAATGGGGCTGCAGTGAATGTTCGTGATGTTATGGCTGTTACTGCTGCTTGTGCGATGATTAAGAAGAAGCTATTCCTTTCTTTTGGCGGTTTTAGTCCTGAATTTGATCCTGCTTACCAGGATGTTGATTTAGGAATAAGACTGTATGAAAAAGGGTATTGGAATATATTTACCCCATATGCCCAGATTGTTCATTATGAGTCTATTACCAGGTTTTCCAAAAAGAACAAAGAAAAGTTGGTACGTGACGAGGAGAATGCTGAGAGACTGAAGACTAATTGGCCAAAGTATATTTGGGAAAAGGGTGGCGGTGATCCTTTTCATAATCCAAATTTTAGCTATAAACATGAAGACTACAGGTTGAGGGTTACGTCAGAAAATATATAAATACATTTATGGATTATGTTAGTATGTTCGCGAATATTCTGAAGAAAATTACAAAAATTCTGTCTCTTCCGTTTGTTTTAATAGAGGTTTATTCTGGTAGATCGGATTACTCTAATTATAATTTATTCTACAAAGTCAATAAGTTATTAAAACGATTTGCGCTAAAAAATATCTTTAAAAGTCGTTCTTTTCTAAAAACTAGTCCTAAAATTTCTGTAATTGTCCCAGTATATAATACCTCAAGAATCGGTCTGACTGCGTGTATCGACTCTGTAATTAATCAAAATTATGAAAATTGGGAGCTTTGTATTGCTGATGATGCTTCGACTCAACCGTATATTAAAGAGATCTTAAATTCTTATATAGACTTGGACAGTAGAATTAAAGTTGTTTTTCGTAAAGAAAATGGACATATAAGTAAAAGTTCAAATAGTGCACTTTCTCTTTGTACTGGTGATTATATTTGTCTTCTTGATCACGATGATCTTCTTGAATACGATGCATTATTGGAAGTTGCAAAAGCTATAAATATTGATCCTTCTGTGGATTATCTATATACAGATGAGGATAAGATTTTGGAGGACAGAAATTACTATTGTGAACCAGCATACAAACCTGGCTGGTCAATAGATAAATTGTTTGGATTTATGTATACGGGTCATCTTTCTGTTTACAGGAAGATAATAATCGATAGAGCTGGTGGGTTTAGAGTAGGCTATGAAGGTGCTCAGGATTATGATTTGCTTCTGCGTTCACTAAAGCATATTAAAAAAGTGTGTCATATTCAAAAGGTCCTATATCATTGGAGGAAAACCTCAGGTTCTTCTGCTGAGGATATTAATAGTAAAAAATATGGTATTGACGCAGGCCAGAAATCATTAAAAGAGAATTTATCAAGTTATACGAGTTCTCAGCTCAATGTTAATTATAAAGGTTTGGGTTGCTATTCCGTTCAATGTGATATCCCTTCAAATATTAAAATTGATATATTATATAAATCAACGATATCTAAAAATTCACTTATTATTAGTCAACTTGACGAATGTCTCGGTTCTAAGTGTCATAATATCCAATCATATCGAAACATTGAACAGTTAAGTAAACTGTTTTATTCATCATCCTCCGATTATCTTATAATAATTAATGATAATTGTGTCATTAGTGAACAATCCGGGTTTCTAAAAGCAATAGGTTATTTGGGTATGAAAAATGTTGGTTTTGTAGGACCGAAAATTATTAATAATGCTAAGCTGGTTCGTTCTTCGGGTTTAGTTTTTGCAAATGGTAAAATTACGACACCATTATCCAATTGTGATTATTCATCAAATTATAATAATATATTAAATTCTATATCGAATTGTTTAGGTCTTGATAGTCTTTTTATAATTGTAAATCGAAGTCTAGTTGCTCAAAAAGATATTCAGATTGATTCTAAATCCAGTGTGTTTTTTGCACTGGATTTATCAGTAGAGGCAAGTAATAAATCCATTAGAACAGTAATGTTTCCTGATTTTGAATTACAATATAATAACGATATAGATTATAATTCAAAAGAACATAGGTTATCTGCAGAATACATCTGCTCGAAACATAGCAATATTGTTGATTCGTTTGGTAGATACTCCAATATAAATATTAACTATATTGAGAAAAATATGAGAATAAATCCATATCCAGAGGAATCAAAGTATTTTATTTCCGATAACTCTGATTTTTGAATAATATTTTAATAAATATAAAAGACTTTTATAAATT
>JAFGIK010000025.1 GCA_016929645.1 Candidatus Dojkabacteria bacterium | reverse complement strand
TAACATATGCACCTTGCTTCAGCCCGCCTGATTCCGTCTCCGTTGCTACGTTCCATGCAGAAACAACACGAAGACCAGCAGACCATAAAATCATGGAGAGCTCTGACCAAATTTTTACGTCTTGATGTGTGAACATAACCACTTGGTAGCCATTATCAGGCATATGATTTGCAAGATTTCTATAAACATCAATCATACTTTTATTAAAGTCATCGCCAGTACCTTTAACCGCAAGAACTCGTTTTGAATCCGTATACCACTCAGGGAATGCTTTTTCAATCAAAGCTTTGTCCCATGCTAAGAAAAATTCTGTTAACTCGTGGTAGTGCACGGCATCGGCGTATGGTGGGTCGGTAATCCAGTAATCACAGGTTGTGTCTATTTTTCTTGCATCGGTAACATTTACAACATTAGATTTACTAATTAATGAATTTTGAATCTTGATAAACCAAACATTTTCAATATTAGTAACACTTCGTACTCCAAAATTATATAATGTATTCAGTGCTTGATTGACAAAAATACTCTGGGAATTTTCAACTTCTCCCGCATTAGTCCACATACACATTTTTGAGAGAAAATTAGTCATCTTATTCACCCCCAACAACCCAATCACCATCTCCTTCTGACTCTCAGCCAGTTCATTGACAAGCTTTGAAAATAAGCCAGTAACAAGGAGTTGTCTTGGATTGAATAGTTGGTGCCAGTATTGCCAACCGTTCATTCTCGTAGGTTTTGATGATTCGATACCTTCTTCCATTTTTGTAGATGGAATAAATCCTTTTTCTTGCCATTCAACAAATCTCTCGCCAAGAAACTCAACAACCTTTGCCTCTCTATCTAAGTCTGACTTAGAAGGTGCTGAGTAATACCTACCTTTATCACTTACATAACGAATTGCATATAAACGCTCCTGAAATACATCATCAACTCTTGGAATGAATTCATCTTTATCCCACTTTCTCATACCGTAAATAGTTTTCCCGTCTAATCCTTTTTTATTACCTCTAACCGAGGAAATTGGTGTTTTTTTATTGCAATGTGGACAGCAAACTTCTGCCTTACCTATCGTAATCATTTTATCTGCTTCAGTAAATTGAACTTTTGTAGCATCACTGACAACCTCAATATCGTATCCATCTACACCATTATCTTTAAGCAAAGCAACTGTTTTTGATTTCTTACCAATCACCCAAGACTGTGCAAGTGGCACTCTATAACCACATTCAGGACAAATTGTTTCATTGCAGTATAGATAAGAATCAGCTCTGTGACCGCTTTCGTTATGTTCAATACCCCATTCGGTAATTTGCTTATCGACCAGGTTGTATACTCTTTCTTGGAAGGCTTTTAGTTTCTCAACTTCTTCGTCTGAAGCACCAGCAATATTGAGTGATGCCCAGTTAAGAAGTGTTGCGACTGGATTCAGGTCAGATGCATAGACATCAGCTCCGATTCTCGCTGACTCAAAAGGAATAGAACCTCCTCCAGCAAATGCATCGCCAACTTTAGGTCTATGTCCAAATCGTTTAATGCCAAGTTGTTCTATGAGTTCCTGTAAGTTGTTTGCATTTGTGTCGAGATGCTCGTTGATTTGTGCCCACACAACGGGGTCAATCAATTCATATTGCTCAGGTCTATCGCAGTAAACCAATTTATCATCATACGATAATCGATTGAATACAAGTTTTTGAATATGTTGCTTGTCCTCATTAGTCAGACTTTGAGCATCATCTCCAAAATATTTCTCTAACTCTTTTTTATTTAAAGTCTCCTGAATGACTGTCATTGGAATAGGTTTTGACTTTCTGTTCCATAAACCCTCTTCATCCATTGTAAGTATCTTCAAGAAGATTTCTCTGTCTTTTACAGCGTCATCAGAAGCAGGCATCAGTAATCCAAGAAGCGTTGCTCTTACTAAAATAAGTGGCTTTCTACCCCACCATTTGCCAAGACCAGTCAGAGTTTGAGACGTGTTGGATTTTCTTTCTTTATAACTTTCTTTAGAAATTTTTGATACAGGGAACTGTGTTTCGATAAAAGCTTTTTCTTTTAAATTTTTAAACATTATATTCCTCCTCCATAGGTGTTTTTGACACTCTATGCAGGAAGGTGTTGATTTATAAGGGTTTCAACATAAAAACAATGAAAATATTAGAATTAAAAATTAAACAATGTAATTAATCTCTATAGTTTGAATATAATATAAAAACTAAAGAAAGGAGGGCATTATTATGAATGAAGGAATATATCAAGGTGTTTTTATTCGAATAAAGAATAGTGATGAAATACTAAAAGTAGACAATTTAAAAATCATTCCTACAATTGGCAGTAAATTAATATTTGATAGTTCAGCCGACACTTACAATGTGACAGACGTAGAATATATATATGAGACTGATTGCGTTGAAAAAGAGGCTTATCTAAGGGAAATCCTCTTAACCATAGAAAAATAAATAGTAAAAAGGAGCTCAAATGAGCTCCTTAATTTTTTACCAACTTCTTTCAAAGTATTTCTTTTTCTCTTTTTTATCTAATACTTTACTGCACGATTCCCAATCAATATTGCCAACACCTGCATTGTATCTTGCTTCAAATGGCGGTTTTGTCGGCACATTATCAATGATTTCTTCAGCTTTTTTAATTTCACCTTTAGCAACTTCAATCCAGACCGATTCGAGCGTATCGGGCAATTGACCAAATATCTTTGTAATGTTTTCAAGCCTTGAGGACAACAATTCATGTACTCTGTCTTCTACCGAATCCTTGTACCTCATGTTAAAGACGTGTACTGTATCATTGATTTGACCAATACGCTGGATACGACCTTTTCTTTGTTCTAAACGTGTTGGGTTCCATGGTAAATCAAGATTAATGAGTGTTCCAAGTGTTTGTAAGTTAAGACCTTCTGATGCAGAATCGGTTCCTACAAGTACTTTGTATTCATGCTTCTTAACGCCACTTTTTATATCCTCTTTAGATTTTCGACTAAATGAGCCATCTAAATAGACACCCGACTTATCACCACCCGCATAAAGGGCAATTGGCATATCATTAAATTCTAATGACAGCTTCTCTGCAACCCATCTTGCCGTGTCAAAGTATTGAGAGAAGATGATAACACCTTTTTTTAGCCAATTATTAACTTTTAATAGCTCTACAACTTTATAGTATTTAGGGTCTGTCGCATTATTCGACTCAAGAGCTCCAACAAAGCGTTCAAGCAAATCTCTTTCTTCAGGCGTAAGGTTTTTAAGTTCACTTTCCTCTTTAGAAGGCACATCACTATCATCATCTTCATCATCACTGAAGTTATTTAAGCCAGCACCCCATTCGTTAAGCATTTTATTGCCCGTATTTTTGCCTGCCTCTAAAGAACTTCCAATTCTTTTAAGAAGTAAAGTTTTAAAGAAGCCCGCTCCCTTAGCTCTTTGACTAAGTAAACTACAAAATTCTTCAGCAAGCTCGTATGCTTCTTTCATGTAACCCGTAAGTTGGATTGCACCATCCTCACCTTCTCCGTGAAGCTGTACATTGATTCTTTGTAAGAATGGCAAACCAGTTGTCGGGTCAATCGTATTCTCTAAGTACCCTCTCTCACGCCTTACTACATGACGAATATATGGGTTATAGTTCTCAAAGAAACCATCGGTTAGAAGCATGCCAATCTTAAACCCTTCAATTTTCGAAAGCTCCATATAGCTTTTACTCACTACAAACTGGTCATCTTGAAGACCAAAGGAACTTCTTAGAAAGTTGAAATTTGGATGCTCAAATTTAGGTGGAAACGGATTTCTCATCCAGTCCCAATTCTCTTTATCATAAAAATCTTTATCGACATTGCCCATAATAAGGTCAAGCCCTTCAACAAGCTTTGCAGGTTTTCTCCAATATGATGACAAGGAACCGAGAACCGAATCATTCTTTTGAGACAAAATATTTAATAAGTCCCAAAGTTCTATCGGATAAAGTTGTACTGGTGTTGCTGTTGCAAGAAGCATGCTATGTGTTTTTCTTGAAATTTCAACTAAAAAAGCATACAAGTTATTCATTTCAGGTGCATGATGAACTTTGTTTTCACCAAGATTGCCACGTCTTGAGCGATGTGCCTCATCCACGATGACACATTCATATTCTTTTGATAATAAGTACTCTTTAACTGGAGAACCACTTACAATCAATCCTTGCGAAATGATACCTATTTTACGTGGGCATTTCACGATATCCTTAGCACCAGCGTTCGGATATTTAAGTCCATTTTCATCAACCCAAACCCTGCCATCCCAAACTGCTGATGGCAGTTCAAGTAAAGTACTCATTTCATCTTGCCATTGCCACAACAATGTTTTAGGAGCAATGATTAAGACAGGTTTATCACCATGGAGAGCCATCAACTGTGCACTCATTGCAAGCTGAATTGTTTTGCCAAGACCAAC
>JAFGIK010000024.1 GCA_016929645.1 Candidatus Dojkabacteria bacterium | reverse complement strand
AACGGCGCTGAGTTCTTAGCACCTGCCGCAGTAACCATTACTGCAAATGCCTCTGATATTGATGGCTCTATCAGTAAAGTGGAGTTCTTCAATGGAGACAACAAACTTGGAGAAAAGATCTCCGGTCCATGGTTATACATATGGAATGATGTGCCGATTGGGTTCTATTCGCTTACTGCTGTAGCCACCGATGACCTGGGAGCAAAAACAACATCTGCACCGATATATGTGAAAATCGATCCGGAGGTAACATTGTATCCTAATCCAAACGATGGGAATTTTAGATTATCTTTGACCGAACCTTTGGAAAGTGGCAAATGCATGATATTTATTGCATCTACTGAGGGTAAAGTCATTTATAATGGAATTTTATTACAAAATGAATTAGACAAAGAATTTCATATGTCAAATTTGATCCCTGGTGTGTATATTATAAAACTTTATGGGGATCAAGCGGTTTTTACAACGCATTTCATAAAGTACTAATATCTTTTTTCGACTGTTTTAAAACCAGAGGTCACAGCAGTTCTTCAAATAGCTTTTCCCCGGATCTTAATCCTGTATATTCAATTTGATTTATTTTATCCATCTGCGATACCACATTTGAAACATAAGTAGTTTCCAGATGATGGGCTTATAATGAAATCTGTCCTTATTAAAAAGTATAACTTGTTCCCGAACAAAATCAGTATTAAACAGATTAGATTCGCTAATTGATTTTTCATCGAGGTATTCATCTATTAAGTATTGGAGATCCCCTCTGAGCCAATTATAGATTGGCAAAGAGAAACCCGCTTTCGGTCTTTCCAGCAACTCTTTTGGTATATACTCATGACTTATATCCTTTAAGATTCTCTTTGTTTCCAGTCTGTTATATTTATATTCATTGGGTAATTGTGCGACAAATTCAAATAATCTGTGATCCAGAAGAGGTTCCCTTCCTTCAAGGGAAACAGACATTGATGCCCGGTCCACCTTTGTCATGATATCATTTTGCAGATACATATCATAATCAATTGCTAAGGCAATTTCAAGTACACTGCCAATATTGCTTAACTCATCATCATATTTAGTCTTATATCTATTTAGCACACTGCTAAACAAGTTTTTATGATAATAATGCGGTAAACTGTATGACACCCTTCTTAATTCTATCGCTCTTTTTATTTTGTTGCTATTCAATGTGATGGCAACGCTCCTTAATTTATGTTTTATTTCTGAGTGACTGTTCGATAAGAGGCCTGAGATAAATAGTAAGGATGGTCTTAGAACAAAATTAAGTTGTACAGGTATCTTATTCAAGAATTCCAGCTGTTTGTCTAATTTCGAGTAGTCGGTGTATCCTGCAAATAGTTCATCACCTCCATCAGCAGATAATGCAACTTTAACCCTGTTCCGTGCCAGCTTGCTGACCAGTTTGGTAGGTATTGCTGAACTATCGGCAAACGGTTCATCGTAATAATAGGACAATTCAGGGATAATATCTTGAGCTTCTCTTGTGGTAAAAGTATATTCAGAATGGTCTGTTCCCAGATACTGTGCAATCTTTTTAGCGTAAGGTGCTTCGTTATTCCCTTCTTCAAAACCGATGGTAAATGTTTTCAACTGTTCTGTTTTATCCTTCTGAAGTAAGGCGGTAACTGTTGAGCTGTCATAACCACCACTCAGAAAGATGCCTACTGGGACATCGGCGACCATTCTGTAATCACATGATTTTATTAATAGATCTTTAACTCTTTCTTTAGCCTCATGATAGTCAAAACTGTATTTAGCTTTGCTGTAAAAGTCATCTATTGTCCAATATCTTTCGAGAAATAGCTCCTTTTTCTTGATGTCCAGTACTAAAAATTTCCCGGGCTCAACCTTAAAAGTATGCTGAAAGATTGAGTAAGGTGAAGGTATATATCCAAAATCAAAATATAATAACAATGCATTTCTATCAATCTCACTCTGAAAACGAGAATGAATAAAAAGGGATTTCAATTCCGAGGCAAACATGAATAAACCATCATGCCAGTAATAAAATATAGGCTTCACTCCCGCCCTATCCCTATATATCAGTAATTTATCCAGTGCCTTATCATAAATGACAATAACAAACATTCCCACCAGCCGGTGCACAAATTCAGGCCCCCATTGCTCATAAGCATGAAGTATAACTTCTGTATCGGAATTAGAAATAAATCGATGGCCAAAACCCTCAAGTTCCTTTCGTATTTCTTTGAAATTATAGATCTCCCCGTTGAATACTGTGCATAAATCTTTATAGCTCATTGGCTGATGGCCGGCGGAGGTTAAATCCAGTATTGATAGTCTTGTCTGGCCTAATCCAATAGTTGTCCCTTGTCTATTATGAAATATTTCATGACCCTTGTCGTCTGGACCTCGGTGATGAAGCGCATTCACCATGCTTATCAAGGTTTCCGGAGGCGTACTTGAACTAAAATCTATGTATCCGGTAATTCCACACATACGTAATTTCTAATTGTGGTTAAGACTTTCACCAAATTTATCTGTACTCATAAATTCAATATCCGGCCAATTCTTTTTAATTGATGTTAAAAGTAGTAATAGATTTTTAAGTGAGTTATCCCTGTTTCTTACATCATGAACTCCGACGTAATTGACTCGATGGGAACTGATAATCGCAGGCTTATTCCACCGAAACGCATGTTTTATTTCACTCAGACATGAATCGACCCAGTCCTTCCCTGCATTACTGGGTTCGAAGAAACAATTACGAATAATATATCGTAACCCGCTATTATCTTTTTTCCCGAGCCAGTTAATCACTTTTTTTGTTTTGTTAGGACCGATACTTTCATGCTGAATATTTGCAGATGAGCGGAATTTAATGCCATTCTCAACAAGAGTCCTGTTAAGACTGTTGTTAATTATACCATTGGGTGGAACGAAATACGTAGCCCTGTACCCGAACAAGGATTCGAATAAATCCAATCCATCGATGATTATTTTCTTATGCTCTTCCAGATCTGATTCATGATATACTTGGAATGCAGCTTGATTCTCAGCTTTTTGTTCCATTGGGTCTCCATTGACAAATCCCCACATTCCCTCATTGAAAGCTAAATTTGCGCTTTTTTGGCCCGATCTTAAAGCCTGCAACCACACTGAAACGTTGATGTGTTCACGTCCGTGAAATTGAGGTACAAATAAATCATTCTCGAAACCTTCTTTCCATAGTTCAAAAATTTTCTCATTGGGATAATATGCTTTCAGCGTCTTTGTAAATGGTTCATAATAATAGTTGGTAAACTCACTTTCTTTTATCCGCATAAAATCAGGATTTGCCACAACACTTAAGGCGGTAAATACACATGATTTTCCATTTGCATCCTTGACACCACTGATGACGTCGAATAAATTCTCGAGATCATTCTGATTTGCCAGAGTGTCATTTAAATTATATCTTCCGTAATCACCGGACTCTAAGTCCACTCCCTGGTTTTTCAATCTAACGAAAGCTTCTTTCGAAGGCATTCTGATGCTTCCCCAATCGTCAGATTCAATGATTATTATCTTGCGGTGTGTATGCCATCCTGGAATATTT